>CAJWNF010000064.1 GCA_913044155.1 uncultured Gammaproteobacteria bacterium | reverse complement strand
CTTTTGCAGCGACCATGCACGATGACTTTGAATTTATTAGCCATCAGGATGGTACAACATGGAATAGAGAGAAATCCATTGAGATGTTTACAATGCTTATGAATAACGATGACTTCGTAACTCATGAGTCGCGCTGTCTTTATGAAAATGATGATGTCATGGTTACCCACGGAGTAATGAGCTTTCCAGATGGATCTCGTGAAGCAGTTCTAGCCTTTCATCAAATAAAGGATGGAAAAGTTATTCGTATGGAGACCGGCGCAACACTTCTAGAGTAAAAGGCTAGTTTTTTTCAGACAGTTTTGTCCTTTAAAGACAAAGTAAGTTCAAATCTTGCCACCACTTCATCTGAAAGCGAAGGCACAGTAGCCTCTATGTTCATTTTGTAGTTGTGTCTTTCGCCACTCTCGATTGCCTTTGTTACGAGTTCCCTTATAGCTAAACCGTCATTACAAGAGAAATGAACATCCCCCTCCGGACGCCTAAGAAAATCAGCCTTGAAGTCTTTAAATATTAGATGAATATTGCGACCACTCTCAACGATAGGATCCATTGCAAGAAAACCGCCTGTGACGTCTGCACCTACTGCTAGTGCGCCAAAATACATACTACCTAGATGATTTTTCGTTCTTCGTCTTAATGCAATTCTAACCTCTAATCTTTCATCGGTATGCTCAACAACTTTAGGCCTGCAAAGCCAGATGAGTGGCACTTTTAAAATACCAAATTTAAGTATCATTTTTGTAGTATTAAATTCTCTTGATGACATATATGTTCAACTCAATCAAATAAATTTCAATATTGTAATTATAGATAACCTCTAAATAGGTGTCTTTATATTATATTGAAAATACTTTCTAAATTAGTAATTCATATAGATGATATAATATATTTGTATGTTAAACTTACAATTAAAGTAGATAACATAATTATTTATATTTACAAGGAGAATAGGACATGATTCAATTCATAGTTCATGATGAGAATGACTCTGTAGGCGTTGTCACCGTTGAAAGTCTTAAAGCTAATGACACTTTGACTGGCTGGATAATGGATCAGGACAAGTTAATCGATATCAAGATCAACCAAGACATCCCTATTGGCCATAAAGTGGCTATAAGAGAACTCAAAAAAGATAGCACAGTAATAAAATACGGAACCGACATCGGTCGCACAATTGCAGATATATCCGCAGGCGATCATTTGCATGTACATAACGTAAAAACGAAAAGGTGGTAATATGAAGTTAGATCAAAAAATTTATGGATTTCGCCGAGATAATAACCGAGTAGGTATTCGTAATTACGTCGTTATCCTGCCAGTTGACGATATATCAAACGCGGCATGTGAAGCTGTTGCCAATAATATTAAAGGCACTATTGCATTACCCCATCCATACGGAAGACTACAATTTGGCGAAGACCTAGATCTGCACTTTCGTACAATGATTGGTACTGGCGCTAACCCTAATGTTGCTGCTGTGGTAGTTATCGGCATTGAACCTGGATGGACCCAAAAGATAGTCGACGGTATAGCTGTCACAGGGAAGCCGGTCAAAGGTTTCTCAATCGAGAAGAAAGGCGACATCCAGACTATTGCTGATGCCTCTAAAGCAGCCTACGACATGGTTCATTATGCTAGCGGCCTGCAGCGAGAGCCTTGCGATATTAGTGAACTGTGGGTATCAACTAAGTGTGGTGAATCCGATACAACATCCGGTTTCGGTTCAAATCCGACCGTTGGAAATGCATTCGATAAATTATATGAAATCAACAGCACTTTGTTGTTTGGTGAAACATCAGAAATTACCGGTGGCGAACATTTAGTTGAAGCGAGATGTGCCAATAAGGCTGTCGCTGAACAGTTTATGTTTATGTTTAATCGCTACCAAGACATGATAGAGAGATTTAAAACGGATGATTTGTCCGAATCACAACCTACCAAGGGCAATATTGAAGGTGGCCTGACTACTATCGAAGAGAAAGCCCTTGGCAATATCCAAAAGATTGGTAAAAAATGCCAAGTCGATGGTGTATTGGACAAAGCTGAAATGCCAACCGGGAAGGGATTATGGTTTATGGACTCATCATCTGCGGCAGCTGAAATGGTAACTTTATGCGCCGCCTCTGGTTATGTAGCGCACTTTTTCCCTACCGGACAAGGAAACATCATCGGCAACCCTATCCTACCGGTAATCAAAATTTGCGCCAATCCGAGAACGGTAAGAACAATGTCCGAACACGTTGATGTAGATGTAACAGGTCTACTAAATAGAGACATCAACCTCGACCAAGCAGGAGATAAATTACTTGAAAACCTAATCTGCACTGCTAATGGTAGAATGACTGCTGCTGAGATACTTGGCCATCAAGAGTTTGTATTAACGCGTTTATATGAGAGTGCCTAATATTGATGGGTTAGTCACCCTAGGGGTTAGCAATTGCAAAACACATTACAGTTGGATGAAAATGAGGCTTGGAAGTTAGCATTTGACGCTCTTCAGCAGCACCAGACATCAACTGAAAATGCTAAAGAAGTCGCTGATGCGTTAATTTGTGCTGAGATTGATGGTCAATCCGGGCACGGCCTTTCACGCATACCTTCCTACGTACAACAGCTATCTTCTGGCAAGGTTGATGGTAATGCAAAACCTGCAATTGTTGGCAGCAATGGAGCTGTTATTAGGATTGATGCAAAAAATGGTTTTGCCTATCCGGCTCTCTCATTAGCGATAAAAGAGTTAACCAGCTGTAGCAAAAAATATGGCATTGCCGTTGCCAGTATTTCTCATTCACACCATTTTGGGCAAGCCGGACGCCATGTTGAACGCCTAGCAGAGTCTGGACTGATAGGTTTAATGTTTGGCAATACCCCTAAAGCGATTCCGCCATGGGGAGGATCTAAAGCTTTATTCGGCACTAATCCGATAGCATTCTCTTCGCCACGGAGCAAAGCTTCACCATTGGTGATTGATTTAAGCTTAAGCAAAGTTGCGCGCGGCAAAGTGATGTTGGCCAACCAAAAAAATGAACGCATACCTCAAGGTTGGGCGATAGATGAGCAAGGTAATCCAACGAGTGATGCAAAAAAAGCTCTTGCTGGAGCTATGCTACCAATTGGTGACGCCAAAGGTAGCGCATTAGCATTGATGATTGAAATACTTAGTGCGGCTCTTACCGATTCAAATTTTGGTTTCGAGGCGAGCTCTTTTTTTGATTCAGAGGGTGACTCACCAGGTGTAGGGCAACTCTTAATTGCGATAGACCCGAACTTCTTTTCTGGAGACGTTTTTAGTGAACGTGTGGAAACTATTGTAAGCGCGATACTCGATCAGCCCTCAACAAGACTGCCCGGCAACAAACGCCTAGAAAAAAGAAAATGGCATGAAAAAACAAAAAAAATTGCTTTACCTCAAGAACTTTATGATGAGATCGCCAAGCTAACAAAATAAATTGTAGTGTAAAAAAATTAATTAAATCTTAAATACAAAAAGGATAACAATGGAATATCTAAAGAAAGCCCACAAAACTGCTGAAACCAATACTCTGGAAGCGCAAAAAGTTGTTAACGAGATGCTTAATAATATTGAAAAGGATGGGGAGCAGGCTGTACGTGATTACGCAGCCAAACTCGATAACTGGACTGGAGACATTCTACTTACAGATGATGAAATTAAAAGCATCACTTCTGAGGTCCCTCAAAATGTCAGAGATGATATCGATTTTGCCTGTCAACAGGTTTATGACTTTGCCAAAGAACAGCGTGACTCTATCGATGAGTTCTGTAGCAATAATAACGGTGTCGAGGCTGGACAGAAATTGCTGCCGGTAAATGTTGCAGGTTGCTATGTCCCTACTGGTCGTTATGCTCATATCGCCTCAGCCTATATGAGTATAGCTACAGCTAAAGCTGCCCAGGTACCTTGCATAATCGCCTGCTCAACTCCATACAAAGGCAAAAGCGTTCATCCTTATGTGCTCTATGCGATGAAAGCTGCTGGCGCTGATTACATGATGACACTGGGCGGAGTTCAAGCAATAGCCAGTATGACTTATGGTCTATTTACAGGCAAAAAGGCCGACATCATTGTTGGTCCAGGAAACAAATTTGTAGCAGAGGCAAAAAGAACACTATTCGGCAAGGTTGGCATTGATGTTTTCGCTGGCCCCTCTGAGGTTGCAATTATTGCAGATGAGACAGCCGATGCTGACGTTGTCGCTATCGACTTGGTAGGCCAAATGGAACATGGCCATGAATCGCCGGGCTGGCTGTTTACAACATCTAAAGAGATGGCCGAAAAAGTAATGGAATTAATACCTCAATACATCGATAAACTTCCACCGACAGCTAAAGATGCCGCTCAATGTGCTTGGCGTGATTATGGTGAAGTTATATTGTGCGATTCTCGTGAAGAAGTTGTCCGTATTTCAGACGAGTACGCATCTGAACACTTGGAAGTACAATGCCAGGATCTTGACTGGTGGCTTGACAATTTAACCTGTTACGGGTCATTGTTCTTAGGTGAAGAGACAACCGTCACTTTTGGAGACAAATCATCTGGACCAAACCATATTCTCCCCACTAAAGGGGCTGGACGTTATTCGGGCGGATTATCGGCTCACAAATTTTTAAAAGTACTGACATGGCAGAGAATGGACCGAGAATCAACAAGGCATATTGCTCAAACTGCCTC
>CAJWNF010000063.1 GCA_913044155.1 uncultured Gammaproteobacteria bacterium | reverse complement strand
GCTTTACGGCCATGAAGTGACATAGATGGAGTTTTAGGTAGTTCAATCATTCTGCAGCTTCTCCATAGGGTATATCTTACCACTACACTGACTTCCAGAAAGGTTTTGATGTTATGTGCTCAGGGCAATCTGGTAAAGTCATTCTTAATTGGGAAGATTAATTTAAGGAATTATCAGATTAAAGAAGAGCTTACAAGTTGTGTTGAGAAAAGGGTTCCAGAGGGTGGAGTAGCCCCTTTATAAGAGCCCATTTTTTTCACTTGAGTTTAGTTATTTTTTGAATTAACATTGTAATTTTCATTTCTTTATTTAAGAGTCCATTATGAAAGCTCATGCAAGAGTTGTTGTTATAGGGGGTGGTGTTGTTGGTTGTTCTATACTATTTCACCTCGCAAAGATGGGTTGGAAAGATGTCGTTTTGCTTGAAAGGGATGAATTAACTTCTGGCTCTAGTTGGCATGCAGCTGGCTCATTTCATACAGTTAGTTCTGACCCTAATGTTTCCAAGCTTCAAGACTACACAATCAATTTATATAAAGAAATTGAAGAGACTTCAGGCCATTCAATTAGTATGCACAAAACAGGAGGTTATTACTTAGCTTCCAATCAAAATTGGCATGACTATCTTAAGCGTGAGCGCTCAAATGCAAGATCATTAGGGCTAGATCAAGAATTCGTAACATTAGATGAAGTCGTAGACAAGCACCCATTAATCGACCCTAAACACTATGTTGCCGCACTTTGGGACCCGTCTGACGGTGATATTGATCCTTCAGGTGTTGTTTATGCCTATGCAAAATCAGCCCGTGTTCATGGAGCGGAGTTTTATACGCATACTCCAGTCATAGAGACCAATCAGCGACCTGATGGTTCTTGGGATGTTGTTTCAGAGAAGGGCAATATCCATGCAGAGTATATTGTAAATGCTGGAGGTCTTTGGGCGCGTGAACTGGGTCGAATGTCTGGAATTCATTTGCCTGTAGTTCCTATGGAGCACCACTATTTAATTACAGATGAAATTGATCAAATTGCTAACCTTCCAGAAGGTCAGCGCTTGCCAAGCTGTATTGACTTTGAGGCAAATATATATACTCGTCAAGAAAATACTGGAATGTTGTTAGGGACTTATGAGCCTCGATCTACGCCATGGTCATTGGATGGTACGCCACAAACTTTTGGACATGATCTTCTGGAGTCAGATTTGGATCGTATTGCGGATCGATTGGAGTTAGCTTTTGAGCGTATTCCTGCACTAGGAACCGCTGGTATTAAAAATATCATTAATGGGCCATTTGTTTTTTCTCCAGATGGAAATCCAATGATTGGGCCTGTTCCAGGTATGAAGAATTACTGGACTGCTGTTGGTGTTATGGCGGGTTTTTGTCAAGCAGGTGGCGTCGGAAAAACATTAGCTGAATGGATGATCGAAGGTGAGCCCTCAGTCGATGTATGGGCAATGGATATTGCACGCTTTGGTGACTTCGCAACGCCACAATGGGGCGTGATCAAGTCATCTGAGAATTACGAGCGTCGCTTTGTAATGACCTTTCCTAACGAAACTTTGCCAAAAGGTAGACGCCAAAAAACAACTTCGATATATGACCGCTTAACCCAAAAAGGAGCGGTATGGCAAGATACCTTCGGATTAGAAAATGCACTTTGGTTTGCCGATTCCCCTGAGGATGCTCATGAAGAACCAACTTTTCATAGATCAAGGTCACATGACTATGTTGCACAAGAAGTAAAGGCTGTTCGTGAAAACCTTGGAGCAAGTGAAATTGCTAATTTTGCTAATCATAAATTTACTGGTAGCGGTGCTCGGACTTTCTTGGACCGTATTCTTGCAGGCCATATGCCTGAGCGCGGACGAGTCAACCTTTCGCCAATGCTTCTTGAGAGTGGCAAGTTGAATGGCGATCTAACGGTTGCATGTATTGATAATGAAACTTACTATTTGTTCGGTTCAAGTGTCGCCCAAAATATGCATCTTCGTTGGTTTGAAAAACATCTCGAGGGTGTTGATGATGTTGAGTACCAAAATATGACGGACGATTTTCATGGCATTGCAATTTCTGGGCCCAATTCTAGAGAATTATTGTCAAGACTTACTCGAGAAGATGTTAGCTCTGATGCTTTCAAGTTCCGTGATATTAGAGACACATTTATAGGAGGTGTTCCAGCCTTATGTGTCAGACTCTCCTTTACAGGTGAGCTTGGTTATGAAATATATGTAGCTCCTCAATATCAGTTGAAGCTATTTGAAGAGATTCAAGAGGCCGGAAAAGATTTAGATGTGAAGTGGTTTGGCGGGAGAGCGTTAATGTCAATGAGACTAGAAAAGAGTTGGGGCGCTTGGACAATGGATTTTAGACCTGACTTTACTTTAATGGAGTCCGGTCTTGATTTTTTCGTGAACTGGAATAAAGACTTTATTGGGAAAGATGCTGCCTTGGAAGAAAAAGAGAATGGCCCAAGTAAACATCTATCAGTTATTGAGATTGAAACAGAAACTGATGTTAGTGGGGACGAAGCGGTGATGCATAATGGCAAATGCGTTTCCTATATAACGTCAGGTGGTTATGGCCATTCAGTTGAAAAATCTCTTGCAATGACATACTTGCCAGTTGAATTGATTGACGAGGATACTGAGCTTGAGGTGGAGATATTAGGTAAGTTTCATCAAGCGAGTGTTGTTATGAAGCCGTTATATGACCCAGACGGTTCAAAAATGCGCTAATCCGGTTTAAACTGAAGCGTTACAACTGAATAACCTATCCTGCATAAACATTAATTAGAGAGAGACAAGGGTATGAGCTTTACGAAAAACAAAAGATACCAGCCAATAATAGGCGCCCAGATGGAGGGCGCTGAAGATATTTATAGTCTAAACAGGCATGCGTTGGGCCCAGGAGATTTAGCTGAATCAGAATGGAAAGAGGCCGGCCTGGCTAGCCCGAATATGACCAGTATTCGAGAGTACAGGTTACAAAGGGTGCGCGATAAGCTGAAGAAATTTGATTGCGCTGGCATTCTACTCTATGACCCTCTCAATATACGCTATGCGACAGACAGCACAAACATGTCGGCGTGGACGTCACATAACGCTGCACGCTACGCCCTAGTCATGACTGAAGGGCCTGTGATAGTTTTCGAGTTTGATGGCCATGAGTTTCTTTCAAACCATAACCCACTAGTAACGGAGGTAAGGCCAGCTACAACCTATTTGTATTTCACGGCTGGTGAATTTAGTAAAAATCGAGCCAAAATATGGGCTGCCGAGATTGCAGAAATTGTAGCCCAGTATGGTTCCGGAAATAAACGACTAGCGCTAGACCACTGTGCGCCCGAAGGCGTCCAGGAACTGCAGAATCATGGTTTCGAACTGGTTAACGGTGAAGAGGTGATGGAGCTAGCAAGGTTGATTAAGTCGGATGATGAAATCGTTGCAATGAGGCGTTCTATTTATTCTTGCGAAAAATCGATAGAAATAATGCGTGGCCACTTTGAGCCCGGCATTACCGAACAAAAGTTATGGAGTATCTTTCAGATGGAGGCTGTCTCCAGAGGCGCTGAATGGATTGAAACGCGCCTGCTTGCAGCTGGCCCTAGGACTAATCCATGGTATCAAGAGTGCTCATCAAGAGCCATACAGGGTGGAGAATTGATGAGCTTTGACACCGATTTGGTTGGTGCATACGGCTACTGCACTGACATGTCTCGTTGCTGGTTGTGTGGTGATGAAAAGGCAAGCCCTACGCAAAAAGATATCTACACCAAAGCTTACGAACAGGTTAGGCAAAATATTGAGAGACTGCGCCCAGGAATTACCTTTAAAGAGCTGTCATTTTCGTCTAAAGAGTATCCAAGGGATGAGTTTCGTCATTATTCAATGTTGTATCACGGCATTGGACTGTGTGATGAATACCCTGCCATCCCTTTTTCATGGGAATGGAATGAGAACAGTTTCGATGGCACAGTCAAACCGGGAATGGTTTTGTGCGTTGAAAGCTATGTTGGCCGACCTGCCGGTGGTCCGGGCGTCAAACTGGAGGAGCAAGTTTTGATAACCGAAACAGGTCACGAGATATTAACTAACTACCCTTTCGAGTCTGATTTGTTGCTTTGAGGTAAACTAAATATTCTGTTTATGGATATGCAATGACCAATATTCCAACAAAAATGAGTGCAGTCTTAACCACCGGTCATGGTGGTTTTGAAGTATTAGAATTTCGTAATGATGTTGAGGTCCCTAGGCCAGATTCAGACCAAGTGCTGATCAAGGTTCTAGCTGCAGGGGTTAACAATACCGATATCAATACACGCACAGCTTGGTATTCGAAGTCAGTGACAGGCGAGACCGGTGTTGGTGGCGCTGAAGGTTTCGATGATGCAAAAAATGATGACGGCAGCTGGTCAGGAACGCCGCTTAGTTTCCCTATCATCCAGGGTGCTGATTGTTGCGGCGAAATTGTTGCAGTAGGTAATCAGATTGACCGTAGTAGAATTGGCGAGAGAGTTTTAGTGCGCACTATGCAGCAATATGCAGTTGACTATCAACCATTCGAGTGCTGGACTCTAGGATCAGAATGTGATGGTGCCTTTGCTCAATATATGCTCGCCTATAGTGACGAGAGTTACAAGATTGAAAGCGACTGGAGTGATGTTGAATTAGCCTCCATTCCTTGCGCTTATTCAACAGCAGAAAATCTCTTAG
>CAJWNF010000062.1 GCA_913044155.1 uncultured Gammaproteobacteria bacterium | reverse complement strand
ACTCTTTTATTAAGCCGACATTTCCGTAATCAATTATCTATTTCACTGAAAGGATGCTTAACTCATTCTTTCAGTGTTTCCATCCACGGTCATAACTTGGCCAGATATTCTCTTTGCTTCATTTGAAATTAAAAACAAGGCCATATTGGCAATATCCTCTTTGTCTACGAAAGTTTTAAGAGATACCATCGACTCATAGTCTTGTTGCAATTCTTCTTCCGGGATTCCTATCGATTTTGCTTTTGCCTCTATCACTCTTTTCATTCTATCTCCTGAGACTGATCCTGGGCAGATAGCATTCACTCTAACATTAAAATCACCTAGCTCTATTGCCAGCGATTTGGTAATTCCAATCACAGCCCATTTACTTGCGGCATAAGGTGTTCTAAGCGGGAAACCAAACAAGCCAGCAGTTGAAGAGATATTGATAATTGAACCACCATTATTAGCTTTTAATAAAGGAATGGCGTATTTAGTAAAATAAAAATGACTGTTTATATTGACTTCTATTGTGTTCTTCCAGTTAGAGATAGATAAGCCTTCCATTGGTCCGGTAGGGCCGGCTATTCCAACATTGTTAATTAGAGCGTCTATGGTTAAAGTTTTTTCTTTTATGCCGTCAAAATATTTTTCAACCGAGTCTGGGTTATTGGCGTCAACATTATCTATAAATATCTTTTTGTTAATTAGTGGGTGTTCGTTAATTTCATCGATTTTCTGTTGATTGATATCTGATAAATAGACGCTGTAACCTTTTTCTAGGCAGGATTTAGCTATAGCCCAGCCAATTCCGTCTGCCGCAGCGGAAATTATGATATTTTTGCTTGACATTGATTATTGCTGGCTAACTAATGTTTAGTTAATGCATCAGATAGTTCGTTGGCTGTGATATAACCCATAGTGTCACCTTGTTTGTCAACTACATTTATGGTTGATCTCTCTTTTAAGACCTTTGGAATGATATCTTCAATAACAACATTCTCTTCGATGCTGTAAATGTTCGAAGGGTTAATATTTTTTGCATCAAACTCATCAACCTTGGTCATAACAGTTTTCGCTCTTAAAACTTTGGAACGGTTAACGTCCTTAACAAATGCCTTAACATAATCATCGGCTGGGTTCATTATGATATCTTCCGGGCGACCAATTTGAACTAGTCTACCACCATTAAGGATGCCGATATGATCTCCCAATTTAAGGGATTCATCAAGGTCATGTGTAATAAATACAATTGTTTTTTTGAGTTTTGATTGCAGTTCTATTAGTTGGTTTTGCATGTCGCTTCTTATGAGAGGGTCTAGTGCACTAAAAGCCTCATCCATTAAAAGGATCTGTGGATTAGTTGCAAGTGCCCTCGCAAGCCCGACTCGTTGCTGCATTCCACCTGAGAGCTGGGCTGGATATTGATCTTCAAAGCCTTGTAGTCCAACAGACTCTATCTGCATTCTGGCAGTTTCATCTCTCTCGTCTGCGGGAACTTTTTGCACTTCTAGTCCGAAGGCGACATTCTCAATAATGGTTTTGTGGGGGAATAGGCCAAATCTCTGGAAAACCATACTCATAGATTGTTTTCTGAATTCAAGCAATTCATTGTGATTTAATTTTAGTACATCGACACCGTCCACTGTTACTTCACCTGATGTTGGGTCAATTAGTCTGTTGATATGTCTGATCAGGGTTGACTTGCCGGAACCAGATAAGCCCATGCAGACAAAAATTTCACCCTCCTTGATTGACAAGGAAACGTTATCTAGTCCAACGGTATGGTCAGTCTCATCTCTGACCTCTTCTTTGGTGGCACCATCCCTTACCATCGGCAGGATTCTTTCTGGATGGTCGCCAAAAATTTTATATATATTTTTTACTTCTATTTTAGACATTGCAGTTAACTATTTTGTTCGTGGTTTATTTCTATCTTGAATTTTTTGTCCGTAGGCCTGGGTAATTCTATCTAGCACTATAGCCAGAAGTACAATTGCCAAGCCAGCTTCTGTGGCCTTGCCTACATTGAGTTGCTGTAAGCCAAGCAATACCTCGTCCCCAAGTCCTCTTGTGCCTATCATTGAGGCAATTACTACCATTGCCAACGCCATCATTGTGCATTGGTTAATGCCCTGCATGATATTGGGAAGTGCAAGAGGCAGCTGTATTTTGAGTAGCTTTTGCCTTCTACTCGCTCCAAAAGCTTCGGCAGCCTCGATAACTTCAATATCAACTAGACGAATACCTAAATCAGTCAGACGAACTAATGGCGGTATAGCATAAATAACGGTTGCAATAATTGCCGGAACTGCGCCTAAACCAAAAAGCATAATTCCTGGGATTAGATAACAAAAGCTCGGTATCGTTTGCATTAAGTCTAACACTGGAAGAATTGCGTTTCTAACCTTTTTACTTCGAGACATTGCAATGCCAAGTGGTATCCCAAAAATAACACAAATGAGAATACCAATTAGCATGATGGAAGTTGTTTCGATCGCCTTGTCCCAAAATTTCGGGTGCAGAAAACCGATAAAGAATGTACATATACCGACAAAAACCGTGGTTCCTAATTTTCTACCACTAGAAAAGAAAACAATTGTAACCACGAGTGCAATTACAAGCGGCCAAGGCATCATCACGAGGAATTTTTTGAGAGACAGAATGGCACCAAGAAGAAAGTTATTAACTATTTCAAAATATATACCGTACTCTTCATTGAAAACCTTGAATCCGTCATTAATCCACTTCATTAAGGGAATGTCTAGCCATTTTGGCCAATTATTCAACCAACTCCAATCACTAAGCAATTCGGTAGCACTATCTGGTCTCCATTTTGAAGCGTTAAAGCTAGTTATCAAGAGCCAAACAAATATAATTGGTAGTGACGTATATGCGATTATTTTTTTTATCATAACTACAAAACAAGAAAAAAAGAGCCCACAAGTGAGCTCTTTTTCTTAATATAAATAACTAACTTACAGTGCTCCCTCAACTCCGGCAGCAGCAGCAGCTGAAACCCAAGATTTCCATTCAGAAGAATTCTTAAGATATTCAACAGCAGTTAGTTCCATGTCGCCATCAGATTCATCTTCATAGAATGCAAGTAGCTTGTTAACCGTTGCGGTTGGTATGCTGTATGCTTCTAAGAAAGCTGTCTCTTCTGGATGAGTTGCCTCCCAAGAGGTAAGGACAGACTTGTCAAGTGACATATCTCTATATTCAGTTGCACAAGTTGGCTGGTAAGCGTCTTTACCATTTGCCTTAATATCTTCTACAACCACAGACATTGCGTCCCAACAGGCCTTATTAAAAGGTGGCTCTGTTAATCTTACTAAGTCAACCTTGCCCATCAAGCCAGTTGGTGCCCAATAGTAGGTAAAGATCGGTTGCTTTTTGGCAAATGCACCTGCAATAGCTGCGTCTAATGCACCACCTGAACCTGGATCAAAGTTGGTGTAGTAATTATCTAAACCATAAACACGTTGTTTGACATAGTTCACTGTGTAGCAAGTCCAGCCTGAAATACAGCTTGTCATCCTACCCATTTCTGGGTTTTCAGGATCTGTAAATAGTGCTGCAATTTCTGGATCGTTCATATCTAATACAGATTTCAAGTTGTATTTATCTGCTGTTGTTCTGTCAACATAAAAAGCTTGCTGAGAGTCAGGTGTATTAATTCCTAGATTTCTAATTACGCCAGCTGCCTCTACAGGGTCATAGTTAGCTATAATATTGTCGTACCAAAGCTCTGTAACGATATCTAACTGTCCGTCATAGTGAGCAGCCATGATTGGTGTTGTGCTTCCCTTCGTTACTTCAACTTCACAACCATAGCCATGTTCGAGTATAAAGGATACGATGGCAGTATGGATATTAGCACTACTCCAGTCAAAATCTGCAAGTCTAGTTTTGCCACAGTCAGCATTCGCTGAAAGTGAAAAAGATGTAAGACCAAGAGAAATCACTGAAAGTGCTAGTACTTTCTTAAATAATTTCATTTTTCTCTCCTAAAAATGTGAAAAAAATCCAGCACCAAAAGTTATTGGTTTACCAAAAGTGTGGATATTCCAAAGTTTATCTTATTTTCACGCCAAACAAATATAATTTTTATTAAATGAATAATGTTAAAAAAAATATTAAAGCAATAGTCAAAGATTACTTATACAATGGTGCAAATTTTATATAGTCATTATTTAACTTAAACATGGATGGTCTTTTAAATAATTACGATTTTATTGTTATCGGTGCAGGCTCAGCAGGTTGTGTTCTTGCCAATAGGCTCAGTAAGGATTCTGCTAACAAAGTATTACTCATAGAAGCAGGTGGTACCGACCGTCGTTTTTATGTACGAATGCCTATTGGCTATGGCAAAACCTACTACCAAAAAGACGTTAACTGGATGTACATGGCGGAGCCAAGTCCCGGCACTAATAATCGTTCAAGTTATTGGCCACGAGGTAAATTATTGGGCGGTTCTAGTTCAATCAATGCGATGGTGTATGTGCGCGGTAATCCACAAGATTTTGATGATTGGCAGGAGGCAGGTAATCCTGGTTGGTCATATGCAGATTTACTCCCATACTTCAAGCGCATGGAGACTTGGCAACATGGCGAAGATCAGTATCGAGGTGGAAATGGGCCGCTAAAAGTTTCTGACGTTGCAGATCAGCTACACCCCTTGTGTGAAAATTTTGTTTCGGCTGCGCAAGAGCTAGATATTGATTTTAATAGTGACATGAATGGTGCCTCACAAGATGGCGTAGGCTATTAT
>CAJWNF010000061.1 GCA_913044155.1 uncultured Gammaproteobacteria bacterium | reverse complement strand
GCAACAAGCTTCGCTGTTATTGGAACTCGGGTTAGACGAGATCGTCTATCTTGTCTTGAGTAGCCTAGATAAGGGACTACTGCAGTAATTCGACCAGCTGATGAGCGCTTAAGTGCATCCACCATTACTAGAAGTTCCATAAGTGTCTCGGCTGGCGATGGTCTGCAGGTTGGTTGAATAACAAAGACGTCACAGCCACGAACGTTGTCCAAAATCTCAACTTGAGATTCACCATCACTAAACTTGCCTACAAAGGCTTTGCTTTGGCTAATTTTCAGATTATCAATAATCTCACTAGACAGATGTGGATTGGCGTTTCCGCTAAAAATCTTGATTTTATCTAATGACATTATGTTGAGTCTATGCTATTTTGTGCTAATTATACAAAGAAATCGGGACAACAAGAAGAATGTTTTACCTTTGCAAGTTGAGAGTGTTTTAGTAAAAAATTGGTCGAAATTGGTTTTATTAAAGTTAATTTAATAATTTTCAGTGCTCGTCATTGTAGTATGTAATCCAATGGCCACTCAATTAATCATTTTTCTCTAAAAGCTCAACAATGTATGGCTCAATATCTTTTGGCTCTGTTACAGAACCAAATCTCTTGAATGGAGTGCCGTCTGGGCCAATAAGAAATTTAGTGAAGTTCCATTTAATATTGTTATTTAAAACGCCCTTTAATTTTTGCTTTAGGTATTTGTATAGAGGGTCTGAATCTGCTCCATTCACTTTAATTTTTTTTGACATTGGAAAAGTAATGCCATAATTGTCACTACAGAAAGAATGTATTTCTTCCGAATTACCAGGTTCTTGGTTACCGAACTGATCACAAGGAAAGCCGATTACTACTAGACCACTATCTTTGTAGTCCTTGTATAGCTTTTCTAATCCCTTGTATTGATGGGTGTAACCACACTTGCTTGCAGTATTGACTATTAAAATTGCCTTTCCTTTGAAATCACTCATAGTAATTTCTTTGCCGTTAAGTTGATTGATCCTGAATTGATAAAATTCTTTATTCATTATTTTTTATATAGAGAAAGATGGCTGGGATGGCAGGATTTGAACCTGCGCATGACGGGATCAAAACCCGTTGCCTTACCGCTTGGCGACATCCCAATTGTGTGACGGTGATTTGTCGATCGCTTGTGCGACAAAACCAAACCACTGTGACGGCAATTCTTGTTTTGCTGTCACTGCATCTTTTTTTCTTTCAAAAGCAACAAAAACACAACACCCACTACCTGTCATTTTAGCTTTACCAAGATGGTATTTTGTCGAGTCCAGATAGTTTAAAGCCTCTTTTATATCATTCTCTAGATCGATTGCAGCATCTAAGCAGTCGTTGTGTAGATTTGAAAGTAATGAAAAATCAGATATTTTCCTTTGTACGGGCGACATTGTCAATGCTTTGTGAGAGAAAATTTCTTTCGTTGATATATGTTTATTTATTGAAACAACTAGGTAGAAGTGTCTTGGTAAATTCATCGGAGTTAGGATGTCTCCAGTTCCTTCAGCCCAAGCACTATATCCATTAACAAACACAGGGACATCTGCCCCTAGAGTTTGTCCAATTTTTAAGATTTCATTTTTAGGCAAATCAAGATTCCATATTTTGTTAAGTGCAATCAAAACGGTTGCAGCATTTGAGCTACCACCACCAAGGCCTCCGCCTACAGGTATTTTTTTATTGATACCTATATCGATTCCAGCTGCCGTTCCACTGTGTTTTTTTAAGATGTTTGCACTTTGTAGTAATAAGTCTTGTTCTGGAGAGATAGATTCGTTACCATAAAAACGATTAATTGCGCCATCACTTCTTAAACGAAAAGTAATTTCATCGTAATAATCTAAAAGTTGGAAAATAGTTTGTAAGTTATGGTAGCCATCAGGTCTTTTTGAAGTGATATGCAAAAAAAGATTAATTTTTGCAGGTGCAAGATAAGTAACTTCAGACATCAATAAAATGTTCTCGATAATGTTTTAGCTCATTTATTGAATCGTAAACATCGGACAAAGCCAAATGCTTAGTTTGTTTGTTTGAAGTTGAAATTAGTTTTGGCTTCCAGCGTATAGCCAGCTCTTTTAATGTTGATACATCAATATGTCGGTAATGGAAAAATTTTTCAAGATTTGGCATATAGTTGTACAGAAATCTTCTATCTTGACAGATTGAATTTCCACACATTGGCGAGACCCCTGGATTCACATATTCTTTTAAGAATTCTATAGTCTGTTTTTCAGCCTCTTTTGATGTAATTTTACTTTCTTTAACTTTCTTTACTAGGCCAGATTTAGAATGTTGATTAGTGTTCCACTCGTCCATATTATTAAGATAATCGTCACTCTGATGGATTGCTATAGAGGGCCCTTCTGCTAAAACATTCAAATCCGCATCTGTAACAACAGTGGCTATTTCAATGATGACATCTCTTTCAGGCACTAACCCAGTCATTTCAAGGTCAATCCAAATAAGGTTGGTTTTTTTATTCATGTATCACTCAGCTATTGCTAATCTTAATGTAATCATCAAGTTTTTGTTGTGCACTTCCATCTGAGAGTACCAGTCTAGATCTTTCAATGCCCGATATAAGCGAGTCAGTTAGTCCGCAAACATATATTGCGGCACCTGCATTCAGAGAAATAATATCTCTTGCCGCTCCCTCTTTGCCGGAAAAAGCATCTTTGATTATATTAAGCGAGTCTTTAGCGTCATCTGCTTTGATGTCGTTTAAATCACCCAAGACGAACCCCAATTCTTCTGGATGTATTGTATAAGTTGTCACAACTCCTTCCTTTAATTCTGCTACATAGGTTTTGTCAGCGATTGATAATTCGTCTAGACCATCCGCAGAGTGGACAACCATTACGTGACGAGAGCCAAGGCCTTTAAGTACATTAGCGATAGGCTCAATTAGACTTTTATCGTAGACTCCCATTACCTGATTAGGAGCCTTTGCTGGATTTGTTAGGGGTCCCAAAACATTAAAAATAGTTCTAACTGCAAGCTCTTTTCTGGGGCCAATTGCATGCTTCATTGCGCTATGATGGGCTGGGGCAAACATAAAACCGACACCAATTTCTTCAACGCATTGACCAATAATTCTAGGGCTTAAATCAAGGTTAACGCCAGCAGACTCTAAGACATCAGCGCTACCCGATTTTGAAGAGATTGAACGATTTCCATGTTTGGCAACCTTGCCTCCAGCTGCAGCCACTACGAATGCCGAAGCTGTTGAAATATTAAACAGTCCTAGGCCATCGCCGCCCGTCCCGCAAGTATCAACTAAATAGTCAGAATTGCCTATTTCTACTGGGGTTGCAAGAGCTCGCATAACTTTAGCGCTAGCAGTAATTTCTTCTATAGTTTCGCCTTTCATTGAAAGTCCAATTAGAAAAGCGCCAATTTGTGCATCAGTTGTCTGACCTGTCATAATGCTGTTCATAACATCATGCATTTGATCTTCATTTAAATTTTGCTTGGCAATTACGGATTTTATGGCTTGTTGTATATTCATGGTTCCTATTAATTCATTAGGCTCTCTATATCTTTTATTTCTTTGACGACAGAGTGTGAAAGTATATCCCTGCCATTAGTATCAACTAGTATATCGTCTTCAATCCTTACACCAATTCCCCAGTACTTCGAGTCAATTTTATCATTCTTACGTATATAGATTCCTGGTTCAACTGTTGTTATCATACCTTCTTCAAAGTATCGATAGTCATCGCCAGTTTTGTGTGTTCCTACATCATGCACGTCCAGGCCTAGCCAGTGTCCTGTGTTATGCATATAAAATTCCTTTAATCCACTAGAGTCTTTTATGATTCCTAGTTTAGTGAGACCTTTGGAGATGATGGCACAGGCAATTTCATGCGGTCTGTTAACCTTTTCGCCTGGTTTTATACAGTCGATGGCAGACTTTTGTGCATTCAAGACAATCTCGTATATTTCCCTTTGCGCATCATTGAAACTACCGTTTATCGGGAAAGTGCGTGAAACGTCTGAGGCATATCCTGAGACTTCACAGCCAGCGTCAATAAGAAGCAAGTCACCATCATTTAGTTTTTTGTTATTGTCAATATAGTGAAGAACACAGGCGTTTTCTCCTCCTGCTACGATAGGCGGGTAGGCATGCTTAGAGTTGTGCCTTGTAAATTCTGAATCAAAAATAGCTGCTACCTGATATTCATACATTCCAGGCTTTACTGTTTTCATCGCTTTCATATGTGCTTCTGCGCTAATTGTTGCGGAAAGCTTCATTTTGTTTATTTCATCCTGATCTTTTTTAAGTCGCATTTCAGACAAGTATGGATTCAGTGATTTGAAAGGCTGACCCAGTGTTGAAATGATCGATTTATTAATTAAGTTTGTGCTTGAGTCATCAAAATATACAGTCTTGTCTTTATTAATAAGTGTTTTGATTTCTTTTAAAAGACTCCCAATAGGGTAGGCTTTATTGGCTAACAGCTCTTCAGGAGCCATTCCAACGCCAAGTCTTTTGCCGTCCCAAATTTCCTTTTTTTGATCCTTAGGTCTAAGGAAAACAGTGTAGTTATCTTTCGAAATAACTGCAACAGCATCGGGTTCAGTAAAACCTGTTAGATACCAAAAATTACTATCAGGACGAAATGGATAGTTGACATCCCCATTTCTTTTTTGTTCACTATTGGTGCTAACAATAATTACCGCGTTGCGTTCTAATTTGCTTAATAATTCTTGTCGTCTTTTTTGATGTATCATTTTTGTTGTAATATCTAAAT
>CAJWNF010000060.1 GCA_913044155.1 uncultured Gammaproteobacteria bacterium | reverse complement strand
CCTTGTTCAATACACGACACTAAGGCTGCAATTGAATATGCAAAAAAACTTGCAAAACTTAAAGATGAATTGGCAGAAGATCTTTTTATTGTGATGCGTGTTTATTTTGAAAAACCAAGAACAACAGTTGGCTGGAAAGGATTAATCAATGACCCTTATTTAGATGAAAGTTTTGATATTGATAAGGGATTAGCAACTGCCAGAAAACTACTTTCAGATTTAGCTGAAATTGGTATGCCTGTTGGTGTTGAGTATCTTGATGTTTTGACGCCACAGTATATATCCGATTTGATCTCATGGGGCGCAATAGGCGCAAGGACTACCGAGAGTCAGTCACACAGAGAATTAGCTTCTGCTCTTTCCTGTCCGGTTGGCTTTAAGAATGGCACGAGTGGCTCTTTAGATATTGCAATCGACGCTATAACTGCTGCCAATAGTCCGCATCATCTCCTGTCAGTTAATAAGGATGGTGGCATTAGTCACTTTACATCTATGGGTAATGAGACTGCGCATATTATATTAAGGGGTGGTAAGAGTGGTCCTAACTATTCTCAAGGCGATATTGAAAAAACCTGCAAGGTTCTTGCAGATAAAGAACTGCTTGCAAGAGTTATGGTAGATTTTTCTCATGCAAATTCGCAAAAGAAGTATAAAAATCAACTAAAGGTTGGAGAGGATATTGCTTCCCAAGTAGAGCAAGGCTCTGAAAGAATTTTTGGAGTTATGATCGAGTCCCATCTTAAGGAAGGCAACCAAAAAGTTGGACCACTAGATTCATTAAAGTATGGTGTAAGTATTACCGATGCATGTATAGGCTGGGAAGATACAGATTCCCTGATTCGTACACTCGCTAAATCAGTCAAATCAAGAAAAAATTAACCCAAATTTTTACCTATTTTTCTTCACTTAAAAAGTCATTTTTTTGATGTGTTTTTGGCCTATTTAGGGTACAATTAATGTTGTTATTTAAAACACATATATTCAATGTCTGATAATACTGATTCAACAGAATTTTTTGAGACAAAATATCCCGTCATAACCATAGAAGAAGAGATGCGTGATTCCTATCTGGAATACGCTATGAGCGTGATTGTTGGTAGGGCTTTACCTGATGTTAGAGATGGACTAAAACCAGTCCACAGGCGTGTACTCTATGCGATGGAAATTCTGGGCAATGACTACAACAAGTCCTACAAAAAATCAGCTCGTATCGTCGGTGACGTTATAGGTAAATACCACCCTCATGGCGACACCGCAGTTTATGACACGATAGTGCGTATGGCGCAACCATTTTCTATGCGCTGTATTTTAATTGACGGTCAAGGCAATTTTGGTTCAGTGGATGGTGATCGGGCAGCAGCGATGCGCTACACTGAAATTCGCATGGCCAAGCTCTCTCATGAGTTACTAAGAGACCTTGACAAAGAAACGGTTGACTTTATAGATAACTACGACGGCTCAGAAAGCGAACCTTCAGTATTACCAACTCGTGTACCTAACCTGCTAGTTAATGGATCCTCTGGAATCGCTGTAGGAATGGCTACAAACATTCCGCCACATAATTTAACTGAGGTAACCGAGGCCTGTCTACGTATTATTGACAAACCAGAGATCTCGGTTGATGAACTCTTAGAAGTTTTGCCTGGCCCTGATTTTCCAACCTCAGGGATTATTAATGGTGCATCTGGCATTCGTGAAGCCTATGAGACTGGCAAGGGCAAGATTTATCTACGTTCACGTTCCCATATAGAGGGTGAAGATAAACAGAGTATTGTAGTTACAGAGCTACCTTATCAGGTCAATAAAGCAAGACTTATTGGCAAGATCGCTGAGCTCGTTAAAGATAAAAAGATCGACGGAATTACTGGCTTAAGAGACGAGTCTGACAAAGACGGAATGAGGATGGTTATTGAGCTTCGCCGTGGCGAGGTGCCGGAGGTAATGCTCAACAACCTATACAAACTCACAGAAATGCAAACCGTTTTTGGAATTAATATGGTTGCAATAGATGGCGGCATGCCGAAATTGATGAACCTTAGAGATATTTTAGAAGCTTTTATAGCTCACCGTCGAGAGGTAGTAACTAGACGATCAATTTATGAGCTAAATAAAGCAAAGGATCGAGCACATTTATTGGAAGGCTTATCCGTTGCCCTGTTTAATATTGATGCCATAATAAAAC
This sequence comes from uncultured Gammaproteobacteria bacterium, assembly GCA_913044155.1. Next base: position 2,708 of record CAJWNF010000060.1, on the reverse strand, counting down.
TAATCAAGGCCGCACCAACTCCTGCAGACGCAAAGGCCAGTCTGATTAAGGGAGTATGGAAGGGCAAGGTAATTAAGGAGTTGATCGGGAAGAGGGATATGGCGCAGTTTAAGCCACAGGACCTGTTGCCAGAATTGGGACTTCAAAAGAGCGGTGATTATCGTTTGTCAGAGAAGCAAGCGCAGGCCATCCTTGATCTAAGACTACACAGATTAACTGGCCTAGAAAAAGATAAAATATTCGCAGAGTTTAATGATTTACTTGAGCAAATCAAAAATCTACTCGACATCCTCCAGACACCTGATTTATTGATGCAAGTCATCAGAGATGAGTTAACTGAAATACAGAGTAATTTTGGCTCTCCAAGAGTAACCGAGATCCTAGAGAACAAGATTGACTTGACTTTGGAGGATCTAATTGCTCAGGAAGAGAGAGTCGTTACTTTATCTCATGCTGGGTATGTTAAAGCACAGTCCTTGGGAGATTATCATGCGCAGCGAAGGGGTGGAAAGGGTAAAGCTGCAACAAAAATGAAAGACGAAGATTTCGTTGATCAGTTGTTTATAGCAAACTCACATGACACCGTTCTGTGCTTCTCATCAACTGGTCAAGTTCACTGGTTAAAGGTTTATGAACTCCCGATGGCGTCTCGTACTGCTAGAGGAAAGCCAATTGTGAATCTATTGCCTTTAGAAAAGGATGAGTCTATCAACGCCATTTTGCCTGTAAAAGACTTTAGCGAGGATTTATTCGTGTTTATGGTTACCAGTTCAGGAACCTGTAAAAAAACTTCGCTCAGCAACTTCTCTCGTCCTAGAAGGGGCGGAATCATAGCAATTGAGCTAAGGGGCGACGATAGATTGGTTGGTGTTGAGATTACCTCTGGTGAGCATGAGATATTGCTTTTCTCTTCTGCAGGCAAGTCAATCCGTTTCAGAGAGTCCGATGTTCGTTCAGTCGGAAGGACTGCAATAGGTGTTCGTGGCATTAGGCTGGCTGATGGTGATAAGGTAGTCTCATTGATAGTTGCTCAGGAGACAGATCCAATCCTAACTGCAACTGAAAAAGGTTACGGCAAGAGAACCAATCTTGATGAATATCGTACGCAGGCAAGAGGCGGTTCCGGTGTAATCTCGATTAAGACATCGCAAAGAAACGGAAAAGTTGTTGGCGCAATACAGGTTACCGATGAAGACGAAATGATGCTTATTTCTAATAAAGGTACATTGGTTCGAGCAAGATCCAGTGATGTCTCAATTATTGGCAGAAACACCCAGGGCGTTACGCTCATCAATATTGCTAAAGATGAGGAACTGGTTTCTGTTGCAAAGATTGCTGAGTCTGATGAAGATTCAGAAGATGATTCTGTTTCAGAAAATAACCCAGAAGAATAGGTAAATTTTCAATAAAATTTAGAAATATAATCCCTTTATTTTATACATAAGCTTTTCTCTTTTGTTATATAATCAAATCTCAGATTAAGTCCTTTTTTCTGATTCAATTAATAAAAATTATAATTTTTTATAATTTTATGTTGTTAAAACTTTTTGCAAATGGAGAAAAATGTATGAATATTAAATTAATAACTAAAGTGCTTGGTGCTATTACTTGTGCTTTTCTGCTAAGCGCAACCTCAAATGCTGCTACGTGCGGCAAGATTACCATTGCAGACATGAACTGGCCTTCAGCTTCTTTGATGGCTCATGTTGACAAGGCAATGTTAGAAGCAATGGGTTGTGAAGTTGAGCTTGTAGTTGGTGCAACAATGACTACATGGGCTTCAATGGATGCAACGGGAGAACCAGATGTGGCGCCAGAAGTATGGGCTAATGCGATGGCTACACTAGTTGATAGTGCGGTTGGAGCAGGCAGAATACATATTGGTAATGCAGCGCCAATGAGTGGTTTAGGTGAGGGTTGGTGGATTACACCTTACACACTTGACGCAAACCCAGAACTAACTACAGTTGAAGCAGTTATTGCTCGACCTGATTTATTCCCTGACAAGGAAGACCCTTCTAAGGGTTTCTTTATGGGTTGTCCTGCTGGTTGGGGTTGTCAGTTATCAAGTCAAAGTCTTTTCAAAGCTCATGGAATGGCTGAAAAGGGATGGATACTAGGTGATCCTGGTACTTCAGCTGGTCTTAATGGCTCGATTGCCAAGGCCTCTGAGCAAGGTGAAAACTGGTTTGGTTACTATTGGAGCCCGACTACATTTCTTGCTAAATATGACCTTAGGCCTGTTGACTTGGGACCCTTTGCAGGTACAGAAAACTGGGATTGTGTTATATTAGGAGCTGATAACTGTGCTGATCCTCAGCCATCTGGATGGACTGTATCACGTGTCAATACTATGCTAAGTGAAAATTTTTCCTATCACGGACCAACAGAGGCTAATGCCTACTTTGCAGCACGTGTATATCCTTTTAGTGTTTTGAACAGTATCCTTGTTTGGTCTGACGAAAATCAAGCCACTGGAAGTGACTCTGCTACTCATTTCCTTGCGAACCATGGAGATACTTGGAAGGCATGGGTCGACGCTGATGTAGCTGCCGAAGTTGAGGCTGCACTATAACAGTAGTGAATTAAGAAGTAATATTAATTGTGCCCGTAGATTATATGATTGCGGGCATTTTTTTTGGAGTGATAAGTGGCAATTAGATCGACACCTCAACAAAGCATATTAGATTGTCTGCCAACGGCAGTTG
>CAJWNF010000059.1 GCA_913044155.1 uncultured Gammaproteobacteria bacterium | reverse complement strand
AATTGGGATACTTCAGTTTGAAAAGCGTGTGTTTGTTTATTACTCATCTTATTTCCTTTATCTTTTTACGTAAAATGCTGAGATATGGTCAAAAAGAAAAAAAACAAGTACCAAGACAGCAATTTCATCAGCCAAATTGAACAATATATTGCCTATCTTCGGGTTGAAAGACATTATGCAGCAAATACAATATCAGCATATCAGCGGGATTTATCAAATTTATTTGATTTTTGTCTAAAGAACAAGATCTCTGACACCAGTGCAATTGACTCAGATATTCTTAATTTATTTGTAATGGAGTTACGTCATAAAGCTATATCTAGCAAATCAATTAGAAGATATCTTTCTTCTATAAGAGGGTTTTTAGATTATTTGGTTAAAGAAGAGATATTGACAGAAAACAATGCAAAAAATATACAGTCACCAAAAATCTCTCATTCATTACCAAAAACGATTGATTTTGACGATCTTAAAAGATTAATATCAGTCCAAAGCAATGACTATCTGGAATTGAGATCAATTGCGATGATAGAGGTTATGTATTCATGCGGGCTCCGCGTCTCGGAGTTAGTAAATCTTAATATTAGTGATATGGATTTATCTGAGGGCTTTCTAAGAGTCAAAGGGAAAGGCGGCAAAATGCGTTTTTCACCAATCGGTAGTGGCGCCATAAAGTCGATTAAGTCTTATTTAGCTAAACGCCCCAATACAGATACAGAGGCACTCTTTGTTAATAATAATGATGACAGAATTAGCCCTCGTTCGGTTCAAAATACTGTCAAAGTAAGAGCCATAGAAGTAGGAATTTCCGTCAATGTGCACCCTCACATGTTAAGACACGCTGCGGCAACTCATTTTTTGCAGTCTAGTCATGATTTGAGGTCCGTTCAGGAGTTTTTGGGACACAAAAGTATCAAAAGTACCCAAGTATATACGCACTTAGATTTTTTGGAATTATCGAAAGTTTATGATGAATTCCATCCCAGAGCTAAAAAATGAACCCATCAAAAAGACAAATAATGGCTTTGGATTATCTAAGAGAAGGAGTTATTGCTCATCCTACAGACACTGTTTATGGTCTAGCTTGTTTGGCGAACAATCCGAGCGCGATTAAAACATTGATTGATCTTAAAAAAAGAGACTCTGACAAAGGTTTTATTTTACTTACTTCTGATGTGGACTATGTATTACCCTATATTGATGAAAATCTTGATATCGGCTTAATAAACAAGCTTAGTCAATTAACTGCTATTCCTACAACCTATTTAGTGCCGAAATCTGAAACTGCATCAAGTTTAATTAGTGGAGCCAGTGAATTTGTTGCAGTTCGCGTTACTTCTGAGCCATTGGTGCGATTTTTTTGTGAAAATACTGGCTCAGCTTTAATTTCAACAAGCGCTAATCCACAAGGCCAAAAAGTTGCCTCTAATATGCTTGAATTGAAAACTTATTTCAAGCAGGCCCTTTCATTTGTTTTGCCTCCAAATAAGTATGACTCGGAACCGTCAATAATAATTAATTTAATAACTGGAGAGCAAATTCGATGATCGAAAAGGGTATTAAGGAAGAAAAACTCTACACTGACTATTTGCAAATCAAGGAGTGGATTTAATGAATCATATATTAGATGTGACCAAGCTACTGTGTCCAATGCCAGTGATAAAACTTAGTCAAATGATTACAGATATTGCAGAAGAGGAAATAGTCGAAGTTCACGCCACTGATCCCGGTGTCAAACATGACATTCCGGCGTGGTGTCGTGTTCACGGTCATGAGGTTCTAAGTGTGGAAGAAGATAACGAAAAGTTTATACTGACAATTAAAAAGTATTAGGTATAATACATTTCTGGAAAAAATGCTCTTGAATGAGCCCTTGAGTTTCAACTCATATTGTTTGCAACGGCGCAGACCTCATGACAATGCCTGTCAAAGTTATTATCTAATTAATTAATGGGAGAACCTATGTCTGCAAAAAATGTAATGAAAACGATCGAAGAGCAGGAAGTTAAATTCATCGATTTTCGTTTTACCGATACAAAAGGTAAAGAACAACACGTAAGTGTTCCTGCGCATACAGTCGACGCCAAAAAACTTGAAGAGGGTCAAATGTTTGACGGTTCCTCAATAGCTGGCTGGAAAGATATTAACGAATCTGACATGATTTTGATGCCAGATACAGATACTGCGATCCTGGATCCGTTTACCGAAGAAGCTACGCTCAATATACGTTGTAACATTGTTGAGCCTGCAGATATGAAGGGATACGTGAAAGATCCACGTTCACTTGCAATGCGTGCTGAAGCTTATCTTGTAGATAGCGGCATTGCTGACACTGCTTACTTTGGTAATGAGCCAGAGTTCTTCGTCTTCGATAGCGTTAAATGGGATACCGGATTTGGCCTCGGCAAAGCTTTTTACGAAATCAGCTCTGAAGAGGCTGCCTGGAATTCTGGCGTAGATATGGAGGGCGGCAACAAAGGCCACCGACCTGGCATTAAGGGAGGCTATTTTCCAGTACCTCCGGTTGATTCGTTGCATGACCTGCGTTCACAAATGTGTCTAGCCATCGAGGAGATGGGAGTGACAACTGAAGTCCACCACCATGAAGTTGGTACCGCTGGACAGTGTGAAATCGGTGCGCTATTTAATACAATGGTAAAAAAGGCCGATGAAACACAAATACTGAAATATTGTGTACATAATGTTGCGAATCTTTATGGCAAAACTGCAACCTTTATGCCTAAACCGATAGCGGTTGATAACGGCAATGGCATGCACGTTCATCAGTCACTTTCAAAAGACGGCGTCAATATATTTGATGGCGATGGTTATGGTGACTTAAGTGAAACAGCGCTATTTTATATTGGCGGAATTATCAAGCATGCTAGAGCATTGAATGCATTTACAAACGCTTCTACAAACTCTTACAAACGCTTGGTGCCAGGTTTTGAAGCTCCTGAATTGTTAGCCTATTCGGCCAAAAACCGTTCTGCAGCGATTCGTATTCCATTTGTTTCAAATCCGAAAGGAAGGCGTGTTGAAGTTCGTTTCCCTGACTCAACGGCTAACCCATATCTTGCGTTTGCAGCAATGCTAATGGCAGGCCTTGATGGCATTAAAAACAAAATCCATCCAGGTGAGCCTGCCGACCAAGATCTATATGACTCTGACACTTCAGGAATACCTAAGGTTAGTGGTATGCTTCACATAGCGCTTGAGGAACTAGATAACGATCGTGAATTCCTTAAGCAAGGTGGCGTATTCACTGATGAAGTGATTGATTCATTTATTGAATTGAAAATGCAAGAGGTGACCGCTATGAGAGCTTCGCCTCAGCCACTTGAGTTCGATCTTTACTATAGCTGCTAAATCTCTATTGCTATAGAAATATAAGCCGCGCAATTGCGCGGCTTTTTATTGTCAAAATTACACTATCTGCATACGGTAAAATTCATTCAAATCATCACTTAAATTTATAAAAATGATTGAAATTCGAAACGACTGGAATCTAGAAGAGATTAATGCTCTGTTTAATATGCCTTTTAACGACCTTCTTTTTATGGCGCACAGCATTCATCGTGAGATTTTTGACCCCAATCAGGTTCAGGTAAGTTCGCTATTAAATATTAAAACTGGAGCCTGTTCTGAAGACTGTTCTTACTGCTCACAAAGCTCCAAATATGACACAGGCCTTGAGAGAGAAAAGTTAATGGAAGTTGAGCAAGTGTTGCTTCAAGCTAAACAAGCCAAAGGTAAGGGAGCATCAAGATTTTGTATGGGTGCAGCTTGGCGCAGTCCAACAGACAAGAGTTTAGATAAAGTCATACCAATGATTAAAGGTGTCAAAGAATTAGGAATGGAGGCCTGCGTCACTCTAGGTATGCTTACGCAAGGGCAGGCCATTAAATTAAAGGAGGCCGGTCTAGATTACTACAACCACAACATAGATACTTCGAAAGAAAACTATACCAACGTTGTTACTACAAGAATCTTCCAAGACAGACTAGACACCCTTGAAGCAGTTCAAAATGCTGACATTAATGTTTGTAGTGGTGGCATTTTAGGTATGGGTGAAACGCAAACAGATCGGGCCTCAATGCTTCAATCATTAGCAAACTTAGAAACCCATCCTGATAGCGTACCAATTAATCTCTTGGTTCCAATTCCAGGTACACCATTTGAAAATATAGAGCCACCTAGCGAGAGCGAATTTGTTAGAACCATCGCTGTTGCAAGAATCTTGATGCCAAAATCTGTAGTTAGATTATCTGCCGGAAGACTCGAGATGGGAGAGGGTATGCAAGCGCTTTGTTTTTTTGCAGGTGCGAACTCAATTTTTTATGGCGACCAGCTTTTGACAACCGGCAATCCTACAGTTGATAATGATCAGTTACTGTTTGATCGGCTAGGTATTAATAGATAGTCAGCAATTACTTTTTCTGCATTCTCTGTCTGAAGCTTTCCCAAAATATTTGTCATCAATTCAAGCTTAACAGGGGTCATTTTTTGCAATATGTTATCAACTTCATTGGCATCTAGATTTGACTCATCTAGCAACAACCCAGCTCCAACATCGCTCAGTTTTTTAGCGTTTTGAGTTTGGTGATCATCAACAGCATATGGAAAAGGTATCAAAATAGCTATACTCTTTGTGGCAATTAATTCAGAAATAGTCATTGCGCCAGCACGACAAATTACCAAATCAGCCCACTCGTAAGCCTCTGCCATATTTTCTATAAATGACTCAATATGGACGTTCAGATGAAGGCTGTCTTGATAGGCAAGTTTTGTAGCTTCTATATGACTGTCTCCGGTTTGATGCCATATATTAAGAGGTGTCTTGATCAAAGGTATTAATTCATTTATTTTTTTGGCGCCCAATGAGCCGCCCAG
>CAJWNF010000058.1 GCA_913044155.1 uncultured Gammaproteobacteria bacterium | reverse complement strand
GGCAAATCAACGACAAAGTAGATAGGAGTAAATAAAGTTGATAGGGAGCTTCTAAAGCTGTTTAGATAGGAGAATCTAGCATCAAGTGCAATAAACGATATTGCAATCAAAAGAGGTAAAAGTAATTTTAAAAGTCGCATTATTGATAGCTCGACTTAATTAAATTTATTCTGAGGCAAGAAATCCCATATTATGCTGGCTAATCTTTTCTAGCGCTATTCCACCACCTCGTGCGACGCAAGTCAACGGATCATCAGCAATACTTACCGGAAGATTGGTTTCATTATTGATGCGCTTATCTATCCCCTCTAAGAGGGCACCGCCACCAGTAAGAACCAGTCCATTTTGTGCAATATCAGAAGATAACTCAGGTGGAGTTTGTTCTAGTGCTGTTCTCAAGCAATTAATAATCATCGCAAGTGGTTCATTTAACGCATCAAGAATCTCTGCGTTACTGATTTCAAAGCTGACTGGCAAACCTTTAGCTACATCACGACCTCTGAATTCAATTTTTTTAACTATCTTTGACTCGAAAGCACATCCGACCTCTTCTTTTATTTGTTCCGCTGTAGCTTCACCAATAATTATTCCATGAACCCTCCGAACATAGTTAACGATAGTATGGTCAAAAACATCACCACCTACTCTCAGTGAGTCAGAATAAACGATACCATTCAATGACAAAATTGCAATCTCTGTTGTACCACCGCCAATATCTAATACCATTACTCCAGAAGCTTTATCGACCTCCAAACCGGCTCCAAGTGCCGCCGCCATAGGTTCCTCCATAAGATATACATCTCTTGCTCCAGCACCTATAGCGCTCTCTTTAATAGCGCGCCTCTCAACTTGAGTAGCCCCACAAGGAACACAAATTAGGACCTTAGGACTTGGCGAGAAAAAGCCAGACTTAAGCACTTTTTTGATGAAGTATTGAAGCATCTTTTCAGTAACCTTAAAGTCAGCTATAACACCATCTTTCATGGGTCTAATCGCCTCAATACTCCCAGGTGTTCTACCGAGCATATTTTTAGCTTCTTGACCTACCGCAATGACGCTTGATTCAGCTGCCCCTTTTTCATGTCGCAGTGCAACTACAGAGGGCTCACTTAAGACCACACTGCCGTTCATAAAAACAAGTGTATTCGCTGTTCCCAAGTCAACTGAAAGATTTTGTCCTTTGAAAAAATTTAACATTAGAATTTCCTAGATATGTTTAAAATGAATAGAAGATATAATATAACCTGCTTGGTTTCAATAGACAATACCAATACCTAAATAAATATGAAAATAAAACAAGAACACTTTATCGAGAGTATATTCTCTGCACTTCAATATATTTCATATTACCATACTCCAGACTTTATAAAGGCACTAGTCGTATCATATGAAAAAGAAACCAATAACAGTGCCAAAAATGCCATTGCACAAATTCTGATTAACTCTAAGTTGTGCGCCCTAGGGAAAAGACCGCTTTGTCAAGACACTGGGATAGTAAATGTATTTCTTAAAATTGGCATGGATGTCCAATGGGAATCTGGACTCTCTATAGAAGAAATGGTAAATGAAGGAGTCAGAAAAGCTTATACCTATCCTGATAATCCTTTAAGGGCCTCTATTGTAAGTGACCCTATATTTACCAGAAAAAACACGAAAGATAATACACCAGCTGTTGTTCATACCAACATGGTGCCAGGTTCTAATATAGACATTATTGTTGCTGCAAAAGGTTGTGGCTCTGAAAACAAAGCTAAATTTAGTGTTCTTAACCCAGATGATGATTTGACAGAATGGGTGCTTAATAATATCCCTAAAATGGGGGCAGGTTGGTGTCCTCCAGGAGTTATCGGTATTGGTGTTGGTGGTACTGCAGAAAAGGCAATGTTAATGGCGAAATCCTCATTAATGGAACCAATTAACATAAATGAAGTTCAGGATAAAAGTCATAAAACTGAAATCGAAATGCTCAGAATTGATCTTTATAACAAAATTAACGAGCTCGGTATTGGTGCACAGGGTTTAGGCGGTTTAACGACAGTTCTTGACGTCAAAATTAAAGACTATCCGACCCATGCAGCATCTCAGCCTGTTGCAATGATTCCAAATTGCACTTCAACTAGACATGTCCATTTCACTCTTGACGGTTCAGGAGTCGCTGAAATGCCAGTCGTTGATTTTGATATCTATCCAGATATAGAAATGGATGTATCGCAATATAAAAAGGTTGACCTGAATAACCTATCCCGTGAGCAAATGCAGGATTGGAATATTGGTGACACTTTATTGTTAAGCGGATCCTTGATCACTGGACGTGATGCCGCTCACAAAAGATTAAAAACTCTCATTGAAAGAAATGAAGGCTTGCCAGAGAATGTTAACTTTGATAATAAATTTATTTACTATGTTGGTCCAGTCGATGCGGTGGGTGATGAAGTTATAGGGCCAGCCGGACCAACAACAGCAACTCGGATGGATAAATTTACCGATATGATGCTAGAGAATACAGGGATTTTAGGCATGATTGGTAAGGCAGAGAGAGGAAGTTCAACTATAAGCGCTATAAAGAAACACAAATCTAGCTATCTAATTGCAGTTGGTGGTGCCGCTTATCTGATTTCCAAATCTATAAAAAAAGCCAAAATTGTTGCTTTTGAAGATTTGGGAATGGAGGCAATCTATGAATTAGAGGTAAAAGACATGCCCGTTACCGTAGCTGTCGACACTGACGGTCAAAACATTCATAAGGTTTTTGACAGCATTACTTTTTAAGGTAAATAAGTACGATATAAGCACCTATCTTAAAGTATTCAATCCTAGCGTATAATTTCATCGTGAAGTTGGTCGGATAGTCGCCGAATGTAGATACGTTGGGAGGAAAGTCCGGGCTCCACAGAGTAAAGTGCTAGTTAACTGCTAGGCGCAGTGATGCGACGGAAAGTGCAGCAGAAAAAATACCGCCTATCTGATAGGTAAGGGTGAAATGGTGTGGTAAGAGCGCACCGCACATTTAGTAATAAATGTGGCAAGGTAAACCCCACTTGGAGCAAGCTCAAATAGGAAGGCTTTGGCGTTACTCGCGCTGTCTTCGGGTAGAGTGCTAGAGATTCTTGGTGACAAGAATCTTAGATGAATGACTATCATGACTTCGGTCAAACAGAACCCGGCTTATAGACCAACTTCAATTATTTCTTTTAGTAAAGATTTCTTTGAGAGGTTATACTTTAGCTTTTCATACGGCTTGTATAGATTGATATGGTTTATTTTTATTTGGCATTGGCAATTGTAGCTGAGGTAGCTGGTACAAGCCTTCTTAAGGCTACAGAAGAGTTTTCAAAACTCATACCTACTACTTTTCTTATATTTTTCTATGTTGTTTCATTCTGGCTAATGACGCTTGCTTTAAGGGAATTACCTTTAGGAGTGGTATATGCAGTTTGGTCGGGACTAGGCATTGTTTTGGTGGCTATTATTGGTGCATTTGTATATAAGGAAATACCTGATCTTGCCTCTATACTTGGTATGGGTCTTATTATTTCGGGCGTAGTTGTGATACACTTATTTTCTAAATCTATTCAGCATTAAGCAGTTAGTAATTATGAAGTTCGAACCTAAAAAATTTTCCATATCAGGAAGTTTAGATAATATTGATAGAACTTCAGTTGGCCTAATCGTTCTTAACACGGACTTTACATTTGAACGAGACTTTGTCAGGTTTTTCAATACTCATAAGCCTAATTATGATTTTTACTTTAATAGGATTCACTTTGCTAACCCAATGACACCAGAGTCTTTGGCTGCAATTGAAGGTGATTTAACTGAAGTTTCATCTGAAATACTTCCAAATTACAATCTTGATTTGGTTGTATTTAACTGTACATCCTCCTCTTCTATATTAGGAGATGAAGCTATAGAGTTAGCTATTAAAAAAAGCAAGCCAACTGCAAAAGTATTAACTACCTCTCAGGCAGTTGTAAGTAACATCAAGAGAGATGGTTTAAAAAAGGTTAGTGTATTGACGCCTTATAGTGCCGAAGTATCAGCATTACTAGTAGACTACTTTCAAAGAAATGGTCTTGAGATTGCTTCTTTTATGTATATGGATATGAGCGATGACAGAGATGTAGCCATGGTTTCTCCTGATAATATTATTGCAGCTGCAAAGGCGGCAATTGTTGATGAGGCTGATGCACTCTTTATCTCATGTACAGCGATGAGATCTACAGAAGTTATTCCAGTTATTGAAAAAGAGATTGGTAAACCAGTTTTTACCTCTAATCAAGCAACATTTGACGAAATTTCTTTTATATTGGAAAAAGAATAAAATAGTATTTTTCTTAATAAATTATCCAATAAACTATTTTTTTTCTGAATAATCTGGGTATTTATCATTAATTTTCTGTAATAATACTTTTATGTATAGATTAGATGAAAGAGATATTCAAATTCTTGCCATCCTTCAAAAAGAGGGAAGAATAACCAAAACATCTTTAGCCAAAAGGTTAAATTTGTCGCTTACCCCTTCCTGGGATAGATTGCAAAGGCTTGAAGAAGCGGGAGTCATTGAAAGCTATGGCGCCAAGCTTTCTTCTAAGTTTCTTAGCAACTTCCATCTCGTTATAACTGAAGTTGAGTTAGAGAGTCATAAAGAGGGTGAATTTTCACGCTTTGAAAATGCCATCATGGAGTTTGATGAAGTCCTTTCGTGTTGGTCTGTAGGTGGCAGCTCGGACTATATATTAAAAATTCTTGTCAATGATGTTTTGGATTACCAGGCTTTTTTAAGGAAAATTTCCGAGGCAGATATGGGCCTAAGACGTCACATTAGTCATGTTGTCCTTAACACAATTAAGGATACAGAGGTAGTTCCTGAAGGCTTGATTCGTCAATCTGATCTAGTTAAGTAAGTTTCAATAGATTATTCAATTTTCGCAATAAC
>CAJWNF010000057.1 GCA_913044155.1 uncultured Gammaproteobacteria bacterium | reverse complement strand
TGCGGCAAAAAGCGACTACCGGAGCCCCCATACGTTCAGAGCCAAAACTTGGGACAGCTTGCGAGTGCTTGCCTTCAATGAAAGCGGCTACAGATAAGATTTCCGCAGCTGAAACTACACCTTGTCCTCCTCTTCCATGTATTCTTACTTGAAACATACTATATTCTCCTCAAAATAATACAGTTCCAATACTCAAATATTTGAGTATTAAATAAGTGAAAACCTATCAGAACAATAAAACAAAGGGAGAGAAAAAACGTTGTTCTTTAATCGAATCTGTAGTTTATCACACATTTAGTAAATCCTATTCTACCTCTTTTAATTAAATTGGTAAATTGGTATGACCACAATTATACATTAATGTTAATTAAGATGCTATAACAAAATTACTACACAATCTTATTTACAGGTCGATTTCTATGTTTTTTGTTTTGTAGCAGAATATTCTCTAAAACTTTAAATGATTGGTTAGATGAAAATTAAATAAGTATTAGTCTGCATCCATCTTATAAAGTGTCGACTGAAAGTTGACAATTTTGTTATTATGAACTTTAACGCCTTCTTCTTGAAGGCGTTTTATTTTGAGTTTAGATCCGCCTCCAAAGCCACCTAAATCACCATTTGATTTCACTACTCTATGACAAGGAACTTCTGGCGCAAAGGGGTTTTTGTTCATTGCGGTGCCGACAGCGCGGTGCGCTTTAGGTCGCCCAATCATAGTAGCAAGGCCACTATAGGTAGTAACTTTTCCTCTGGGCACCTTCACTAGTGCTTTATAACATAGAGATTGAAATTTTGTCACTTGAGGAATGACTGCATTAATTCATCATATTTATTTTGAGCCCTTAATAGGCTATCACATACTTCTCTAACTGCTCCATTTCCACCAATATTTTCTGTCACAAGGAGCGCATGTTCTTTAACAAAAGGATGGGCATTTGCAACCGCTATAGGTAGTGCTATTTTTTTCATCACTGATAAGTCAATAACGTCGTCTCCGACAAAAGCCGCTTGGTTAACGTCCAAGGAAAGCCTTTCAAGGAGTTTCTGTAGCGCCTCATTCTTATTAGTTTGGTTCTGGTAAAGGTGTCTGACTCCAAGAGCCTTCATCCTGTGAGTAACTGAAGGGGTGCTGCGTGCCGATATCACACCAACCTCAACACCAGACTCTAGCAGCATTTTAATGCCATGACCATCTAACGAATTAAACCTTTTAAATTCATTGCCAGAATCGTCAAAATAGATGCCGCCATCAGTTAAAACGCCGTCAACATCCAGGATTAGAAGTTTTACCTTTTTGGCTATCTCAATTGCTGTATCAGTTAATTTCATGCTGCTATTGTACAGATTAGCTAAATAGTCTGAAATTTATTAGGTTTTATTGATCCTTTTATTGATAAACATTTGTTGCCCAATCGAGAGCAAGTTGTTGGTTACCCAGTAAAGCACTAGTCCTGCCGGGAACCATAAGAAGAATACGGTGAAGATAATTGGCAGCATCATCATAATTTTTGCCTGCATTGGGTCTGCTGGCGGCGGATTAAGACGTTGCTGAAACCACATTGAGGCACCCATAATCAGTGGCAGTATAAAGAATGGATCTTTGCTTGAAAGGTCCGGCAAATATAAGAATGCCGTGTGTCTCAGCTCGACCATTTCTTGGAGCACCCAGTACATTGAAATAAAGACTGGTATTTGAACGAGTATAGGTAGACAGCCTGCCGCAGGATTGACTTTTTCTTGTTTGTAGAGCTCCATTGTTTTTTTGCCAACCTTCTGTTTATCGTCTCCATAGGTCTCCTTAATTTTTTGTAGTCTGGGAGCCAATTTTTTCATCCCAGCCATAGAGCGATATGATTTTTCAGAAAGTTTATAGAAGGCTAGCTTGATTAGGAAGGTAACGGCAACAATTGACAAAGCCCAGCTGCCGATAAAGCTATTAATCCAGTGTAAAAATTCTGAAAGAGGCTTGGCCACGATGTATAGAACGCCATAGTCAACTGTCTTATCCAGTCCAGGCGCGAGCTCTTCAAGCCTCATGTGCTCTTTGGGGCCAACATATAGTTGGTTGCTAGCAAGTGTAGTTTGTTCGCCAGGGGCAATGACAACATTTGGGCTAACTGTAGCTAGGAGATGCCTGTCTTGTCTTGTCCTGGTAGAAAAGGAATGCCTATCATTTGCGCTAGGAATCCATGCGGTAAAAAAGTAGTGTTGAATTATGGAGGTCCAGCCACCTATTGAAGAGGTTTTAGGTTCCGAATCAAAATCTTCAAAGTCAATTTTTTCGAAGACCCCTTCATTGTCTTCATTGTTAATATAGATCGCGCCACCAGTATAGTTCTGGCTCATAAAACCAGAGGGGCTTGGCATCATGCTCCTAGAAAGCTGGGTGTAACTTCCAACATTTATCGCGCCGTCACTATTATTTTGTACCTCATAATCTATTTCAACAATATAGCTGTCTGGCTTGAAGTGAAAATTCTTGGTAACAATCACTCCGTTGGCGCCAGTCCAGGTGAGTGGGACGGTTAGCTCGCTTGCATTTCCCAGAGCATAGCTAGACTGAGAAGAGCTATAGTTGTCATTATGGGTTGGCATTTCTTTGTCAGGAAGTAACCCGCTCTGGGCGTGAAAAGTCGCGCCTGGCAGGTTGCTCAGTAGTTGTAATTTGTCTTCAGAGCCAAGCTCATTTGGATACTTGTTTAGGTAGGCGCTTTGTATTGTCCCACCCTTATGGGAAATTTCAACAGTCAATAAATCGGTTGTAACCGTTGTATAAGGTCCTTGAGGCAAACTAACATCCATGCTTGGAGTGGAGGCTTGTTCAACATTTACAGTTGCGCTAGGTACATCTTCAGATTGCTCAGGGGTGTCAGATACGATGCTGGTTTGATTTATTATGTTGCCGTTCTCATCTACCGTCTGTTCAACTTCCCATTTATTCCAAAGAAGCAATACAGTTAAGAATATAGCGATTAATAGAAATATTTTTTGAGTATCCATGAGTAATTCTAATTATTAATGAAGTGGGTATTTTTTTGGCACGGGGTCAAACTTTGCTTCAGACCATGGATGACATTTGCTCAATCTTTTAGCGCCTAAGCCCAGGCCTTTTATTGCGCCATGATATTTAACCGCTTCATGGGTATACTCTGAACAGGTCGGAATGTGACGGCAGTTACTGCCTAGCAGGGGGCTAATCAGCCACTGATATAGCTTGATGGGGAACAGTACAATATTGCGTATCATGGCTTGAATTATTGACTCACTTTGCTAAAAAGCGACTGCAGGTCTGCAACCAGCGCCCTATTGTCAGCTTTAGTGTGATTCTTTGTCATGACAACAAGGTCAATGCCGTTTAAATTGTCTTGATTCAGCCTAAACGCCTCTCTCGCTAATCGTTTAAACAAATTACGATCTACCGCTCGTTTATGAATTTTCTTGGAAACAGCAAGACCCAGGCTTGACTTTTTGTTGTCAGAGGAGGTAGATATAATCTGCCAAAATTTTCCTTGGGTATGCGTTCCCTGTCGAAAAATGCGAGCATACTCTCTAGCTTTTGTTATGCGCGCACTTTGTGGAAGCTTGAGGTTCATTGTATTAGGCTGTTAGGCGTTTGCGTCCTTTTTTTCTGCGAGCGTTGATGATTGCGCGACCGGAGCGCGTGTTCATTCTCGCCCTAAAGCCATGGTTGCGTTTACGTTTCAGTACGCTTGGTTGAAATGTTCTTTTCATAATGAATATCTACTTGCAAAAAAACCGACAATTTTACCATAGTTGTCTTATCGGAGTAGCCATGTTAAATGACACATCTGATAGATGAAATTATGTTCTAAATATAGGTAAATAAATCAAAAAAAAAGCCTGCAGCAAAAAAGATGTGCATAATAAAGTCAGCAAACTATAAAATGCCTACCATATAAATCAATATAGACCAATCAACTGGTTGAAAAAATTGGTCTAAGACCCCAAGTAGTTAGCATAACTGCTATCACTTAAAGTTATGAGAAGGGCAGCAAAGGTATAAACAGATTTATTTAGGTTTAATTTGAAGAGGGTGTATGACCAATAATATTCTAGACGTGTTGACATTTATGTTTGACTTTTTATTTGAAGCTGCTGAGGAAGACTCCGGTCAAGAGCTTGACGATGACTTGCTGAAATCACATTTATCTGAGGCCGGCTTTGATTCGGTACGTATCGACAAGGCTTTGAATTGGCTTGAGAATATTGCATCCCTTCAGGATGGAAGAGTAACATCATTTAATACTACTCATAATTCTATTCGTGTTTATAGCGACGATGAGCAAGGCAAGCTTGATACAAGGGCTCGTGGTTTTATAATGTTTATGGAGAACATGGGCCAGCTAAGCCCAAGCCAGAGGGAAATGGTTATTGACCAGGTGATGTCTCTAGAAGATTCAAAACTAAGTATGGATGACTTGAAATGGGTTGTAATGATGGTTATCGGTAATAGTACTGACGCTTCTGTGCCTACTCAATGGCTTGAGTCTATTGTTTTTTACGACGAAAATCCTACCTTGCAGTAGATAGCATATGTCAACAAACCTTGTTATTGTCGAGTCACCGGCGAAAGCAAAAACAATTGAGAAATTTTTAGGTAGCGACTATACCGTTAAGTCCAGTATTGGACACATCAGAGACATGCCCAAGAAAGATATGGGTGTCGACCTAGATAATAATTTTAAGCCCACTTACAAAATCAGTAGCGACAAAAGGAAGGTGGTTGCTGAGCTCAAGAAATCGGTCAAATCTGCAGAAAAAGTCTACCTTGCGACAGATGAGGACCGTGAGGGAGAAGCGATAGCTTGGCATCTACAACAAGCATTGTCGCTAGCAGAAGATACTCCGAGAATTGTCTTTCACGAGATAACCAAAAGCGCCATCACTGATGCCATAAACAGTCCTAGAACAATCAATACAGATCTTGTGGATGCACAACAAGCGAGGCGCATCATTGACCGACTGGTTGGATTTGAAATTTCACCTGTACTGTGGCGAAAAATTTCTGGTGCACGTTCAGCGGGAAGGGTGCAATCCCCCGTTGTTCGATTAG
>CAJWNF010000056.1 GCA_913044155.1 uncultured Gammaproteobacteria bacterium | reverse complement strand
TAAATTGGTAAAAAACAACAGCACTAATAACCAAAAACAACAAGTCTTTAGTCCTGAATCAACAAAGAAAATTGCCGAAATTTTAGATTCAGTTGCCTCAATGGAGGGTTCTGGTTATAGAGCTATCATTAATGGCTACGATATTGCAGGTAAAACTGGTACAGCCGAAATAGTTATTGATGGCAAGTACAATAAAGATGGCGCAAAGCGAACCTATTTTGTCGGCTTTTCACCGGTTATCGAGCCTAAATATATCATCGCAGTTAGGCTGGACTATCCAAAACAATGCTTCGCTTCTTGGGATCCTGCACTAAAAATTCGTTGCGAAGGCTCCAACTCTGCATCGATGGCATTTCGTGATGCAATGGAACAAATTCTCAATAACGACTTGACTCTCCAGCCTAAATCAGACAGTTAATTCTATACATCTGGAGTCTTACGGCGGCGTATGTCGTCCATTATTTTCTTTTCTTCCGCGTTAGTCCTTGCTGATGAGATGTCTTTACTTGTTCTTTTTCTTTCTTGTTGCTTTTCAGCAGCGGTTAGTGCGCTTAGAAATTCGTCCTTGGCTTCATTTTCACTTAAAAAAGGCTCCATCACACTCAACTCTTTAAGTCTTTTATAAATCTTTATTTTATTTTCAAAGGGCTGAACAAGAAGATCTTTTGTAATTTCTGAATCAATTTGGGCTGAGTGAATAAGTTCCATTAACACCTTAGATTCGGGCAGATGTTTCGCTCTCTCTTCAACAACATCGTTAGCCAAGGATGGATAGTTTAGTATGCAAGAAATCATTTTAGACATTAAGCCTTTCATATTTATATTTCTTGTTCTTACCGTATCAGTAATATTATCTTCCTGATTTTCTGCAGAAGATCTTTTCTCAGTTGAAATGTCATCAGGCATATATTGCACTACTGGCTTGTTTTGGTTAATGGCTTTCTCAACATGAATAACGTCTTGACCGATTATTTTGGCAACGCCCTCAATTAACTGTTGCTTATATACCTGATAAGAAACTTGGTGAATTAGTACGGAAGTCTTCTCAAGAAACTGTGTCTTACCTTCGATCGTTTCAAATTGTACTTCAGATTTAATGTGTTCAAATAAAAAACTAGACAAGGTCTGCGCCTCTTCGACTCTCCTACTAAATGCCGTTGGAGATTCTCGCTTAATCATTGTGTCAGGGTCATCGCCTTCAGGCAAAAGCAAGAACTTAATTATCAAGCCACTGGTAATCATTGGCAGCGAAGTTTGTAGCGCTTTCCAAGCTGCAGCGCGACCGGCCTTATCGCCATCAAAACAAAAAATAATAGTGTCAGTCGAGCGAGATAGAGTTTTCAAGTGATTTGGTGTAGTCGCAGTTCCCATGGTCGCTACTGAGCATGTTATGCCTTGTTGATGCAGTGCTATAACATCCATATATCCCTCAACCACCAGTATGTAATCTATCCTGCGACTGTATTTTCGGCAGTGATATAGCCCATACAATTCATTTGATTTTGAGAACAAAGGGGTTTCAGGCGAGTTTAGATATTTAGGGCTGTCTTTGTCCTTCAAAACTCTACCGCCAAAGGCAATTACATTGCCTTTGGCATTATGGATTGGAAAAATTAATCTATTACGAAATCTGTCATAGTAGTCGCTTTTTTTGTCCTTTTTCAAAACTAGAAGGCCCATTTTTTCAAGGTCTGATATAGCTTGTTCATCATCTTTATAATTCTCATAAAGATTGGCCCAACCATCTTCTGCATACCCTAGTTCAAATCGCTTAGCAATTTCACCACTAATGCCACGTTTCTTTGCATAACTAACCGCTCTGTTCTTAGAGCTCGAATTTTTTAGTTTTGACTTGTAATAATCATTCACCCCGGCCATCAATGTGTTGAAACGTTTAAAGCTAGAATCAATGGGCTTGACGTTTTTGTCATAAACAACTGAAATGCCAGACTCTCCAGCAACTGCCTCTACCGCAGCGACAAAATCCAAGTGATCGAATTTCTTGATAAAGTCAATTGCTCCGCCACTTTCGCCGCAGCCGAAGCAATGAAAAATCTGTTTACTGGGAACCACCGTGAATGATGGTGTTTTTTCTTCGTGGAATGGACAACAGGCTTTGTAGTCTTTTCCTGCCTTTTTTAGTGGGACGCGTTTATTAATTAGACCAACAATATCTACTCTATTTGATAAATCATTGATAAAATCTCTGTCAATAAATGGCATAATTTAGTTCGCAATAATTACTAGCAAATCTCTTTATTTTAATGATAAAAAATAATTTCTTTCACCCTAAATATTTCACTACATGGATTTTGGTCCTTTTAATGAGACTGAGCGTGTTTTTGCCCTTCAGTACCCAAGTCTTCTTAGGAAAAATCATTGGCAAGTTTCTCTATCCAATAATGCCTGAATTAAGAAAAGTTGCCTATACAAACATATCTAACTGCTTTCCAGAAAAGAGACAATCCCAAGTAACAACTATGATCAAAAGGAATTTTGAAGCACTCGGTATAAGCTTCTTTGAGACTGCAAATGCATATTATGCAAGTGACAATAAAATCAAAAAAGCCTTAACTATTGAGAATGAGTATTTTTTTACAGATGCATTAAAAAAAGAGGGTGGTATTATCCTGCTATGTTCACACTTTATGCCACTAATGCTAGGCAGTAGAGCTCTTCTAATCAAACACAAAATTGCCAATGTTTATCGACCACAAAACAACAAACTGTTTGACCAAATTATGGTTAATGGTTATCAAAAAAATGGTGCAGTGATGATTAAAAACACCGACACAAGATCAATTGTCAAAGCCTTAAGTAATAGCTTGCCTATTTGGTATGCACCTGATCAAGACTTGGGCATCAATAATAGTATTTTTGCGCCGCTTTTTGGCATCCAAGCTGCCACTGCCTCTGCCACAGCAAGACTTGCTAAAAATAACAACACCCAAGTTATACCATACTCTTTTGTTAGAACTGATCAAGGTTACAAGATGACTTTCCAAGAGCCACTTGATAATTACCCAAGCGGGGACCCCTTGAATGATGCCAAAAGAACGAATCAAATTCTTGAAAAACAGATACTAAAAAATCCAGAACAGTACCTCTGGATTCATCGACGCTTTAAGACAAGGCCAGAAGGTGAAAGTGGTCTTTATCCAGATAATTAAAATTGTTACTAATTGTTACTATAGAAATAGTACAATGAAGTAAATTAGCGTATAATTCGCAACTTAATTTTGGATATACACAACAAATAAACTATGTCAATTGATACACAAGCAATAATTAAAGAATACCAGAAGGATGGCAGTGATACCGGTTCTGTAGATGTACAGGTTGCACTTTTAACTGCTCGTATTAGGCATTTAACTGACCACTTTAAGACTCATAAAAAAGATCACCATTCAAGAAGAGGCCTTTTAAGGCTGGTTTCAAAGCGTAAAAAATTGCTAACCTATGCTAAGAGAAACGATATCAACTCTTATGCGAATTTAATTTCACGTTTAGGGATTAGGAAATAAGATACTAAATAAGAAATAAATGAAGCCCCTTTTTTGGGGCTTTTTTATTTTATGTAGCTTAAAATACAAACATGGAACTTTCAGCGACTTATCAAAAAATAACTGACCTGCAAGAGCGGCTAGATATATTATCGTCTCATATGAATCTGGAAGAGAAAAGAGAGCGCCTTGAGGAGGTTCTTCGTGAGCTAGAGGATCCTGAGATATGGTCTAATCCCGAACATGCCCAATCACTGGGTAAAGAAAAAGCTCAACTTGAAAATACCTGCAATAGTTTTTCAAAGTCGCTCAATCTTCTTAATGATGCAAAAGAGTTGCTAGACATTGTTGCACAAGAAAATGATGAAGATACGCTTAGGGAAATACTTGCTGACTTAAATAAAACGGAAAAATCGATAGCCTCCTTTGAATTTCAAAGAATGTTTGACGGTGAAATGGACAAAAACTCAGCCTACTTGGATATTCAATCTGGTTCTGGCGGCACTGAAGCCCAAGATTGGGCAGAGATGTTGCTAAGAATGTATTTACGTTGGGGTGATAAACATAAGTACAAGATTAAATTAATGGAAGTTTCAGCAGGTGAAGTTGCGGGAATTAAGTCCGCTACAATTCATTTCAAAGGCGAATATGCCTTCGGTTGGCTAAGAAGTGAGATAGGTATTCATCGGCTAGTTCGTAAATCACCATACAACGCTAATGCCAAAAGACATACATCATTTTCATCAGTTTTTGTCTCTCCAGAGATAGATGACAGCATTGAGATCGATGTTAATCCTGCGGATTTACGTATTGATACCTATCGAGCATCAGGCGCTGGTGGTCAGCACGTCAATAAGACAGAATCAGCTGTGAGAATAACTCACTTACCAACAGCAACGGTTGTTCAGTGTCAAGATGGTCGTTCACAACATTCCAATAAAGACCAGGCAATGAAACAATTAAAATCAAAACTTTACGAACTTGAGATGCAAAAAAGAAATAGTGAGAAACAGGACCTCGAAGATTTAAAGTCAGATATTGGCTGGGGACATCAAATACGATCCTATGTGCTTGATCAGTCGCGCATTAAAGACTTAAGAACGGGCGTAGAAAGCAGCAATACACAAGATGTGCTGGATGGGAACTTGGATCAGTTTATTGAGGCTAGCCTTAAAGCGGGCTTTTAAGGAATGACAGAAAAGATGACAAATGGACTTGAGTGGTAAAGTGAATAAAAAAAATCAACGCCTACCACAGACGCACATCAAATCTGTTTTTGCTCTCTACTCCAACGGCCAGATACAAGAGGCACTTGATAGCATAAAAACCTTCACCAAAGACTATCCTGATGAACCACTACTTTACAATATCAGCGGTGCTTGCTATAAAGCAAGTGGCCAACTTGATGCTGCAGTTGAATCTTATAAAAAAGCGCTCGCTATCAAACCAGACTACGCTGAGGTGAATTACAATCTCGGTCTTGCACTCCAAGAACTTGATCAGCTGGATGCCGCGGTTGAGCGTTATGAAAAGGCAATAGCTATTCAACCGGACTACGCTGAGGCGCATAATAACCTCGGCGTCACCCTCAAGGAACTTGAGCAACTTGATACAGCGGTTGAGTATTATGAAAAG
>CAJWNF010000055.1 GCA_913044155.1 uncultured Gammaproteobacteria bacterium | reverse complement strand
ATGAAGCGTGAGACAATGGATGAGAATACTGGAATCCTTAAAGCCTTAGTAAAAGTAACAAGCCCCCAAGCTGCTGAAGTTGAAAACTTAATCGATATAGGAGATCCTTATAGCGGCTATAATCGCACTATACCAGTCTCCTCGTTTCTTCCACCGCTACTTGCTGAACTTGGCCTGCCAACAGTTATTCATGGACTTGATAGTGTTTCACCTAAATTTGGATTAACCCATAGACATATCAATAAAGCTATGGGGTTAGATCCAGATATATCAATAAGAGATGCAAAGTCAAGAATTGAGAACGAAGACATTGGCTGGTCTTATCTTGACCAAAGTGTGTATTGCAAAGAGTTGCATCAGCTTGTGCCACTTAGAAATAAGATTATCAAAAGAACTGTCATAAATACGCTAGAAACTTTGATAGGGCCGCTTAGAGGAAAAAACACTCACTCAATTTTGGGCTATGTACATAAACCCTATCCACCCATTTATGCGGCACTGACCAATAGCGCTGGTTTTGATACTAGTCTATTGATTCGAGGTGTCGAAGGAGGCATTGTTCCATCTTTAAGGCAAAAGGGCTCAATGATTTCTTATGTCGGTGGAGTTGAAAAAGTAAGTGCTGAAATCGACCCTAAAATGATGAACATAAATCAAGAATTAAGATCTATCGCATTCCCTGGAGGGCTGAATATCAAGAGTGACAAAACCAATCTAGCTGAATATGCAATGGCATTAGGAATGGGGGCGCTTTCAGGTGAAAAAGGTATGTATTACGATGGCCTAGTCTATATAGCAAGTCTAATCCTTTGGCATGTCAATAAATTTGACTTAATTGAAGAGGCCGCAACTACGGTAAGGCAAGTGTTGGATTCAGGCAGGGCAATTAAAAGAGTCACTTAGATTCTTCTAAATTCCAGTAGTTATTTTGGTCTGCTCTTAAATTGACTAAGAGACGACACCACTTTCTCTAAGGCGTTGAATTTTTTCACTATCATATCCAAGCTCATCTGATAAGATTTGCTCGCAATGCTCTGATAGATCTGGCGCTGCTGAGCTATATAGCAAGGGCGTTTCGGAAAGATTGATTGGCGAGGCAATAGTGTAAATCTGCTTGTCACAATTATCAGGAATCTTCCTAATCAGATTTCTATGCTTTATTTGCGGGTGATTGAAGACTTCTTGCAGAGTATTGATAGGTCCGCAAGGGATATCCAGCGTTTCCAATTGATCAATCCACCAGGCTGTCGGCTGGGATTGAAGGAACTTATTTAAATGTTCAATGAGAGATTCGCGATTAATCACCCTCTGTTTGTTGGTTTTGAAGTTGGGGTTATCTGCCAACTCTGGTTGCTGAACAAGCTGGCAAAATTTTCTGAATTGAGTGTCATTGCCAATCGCAAGCATTATTATGCCATCGCTAGTATTAAATGTTTGGTAGGGCACAATATTAGGGTGTGCATTTCCTTGGCGCTTTGGATTTTTTCCAGTTGCCAAATAGTTCAAACCCTGATTAGCAAGGGTTGCTGCTTGCACATCCAGCAAAGCGATATCAATGTATTGCCCTTTTTTAATATGGTTGCGCGCCATCAAAGCTGCAAGTATTGCGTTACTGCAGTAGAGTCCAGTCATTATGTCAGCAAGTGCCACGCCTGCTTTCATTGGCTCTCCATCGGCCTCGCCAGTGACACTCATCAGGCCTCCCTCGCCCTGTATCATCGCGTCGTATCCAGCCCGTTCTGATGAAGGGCCAGTTTGGCCAAAGCCAGTGATGGAGCAGTAAATTAAATCCGGATTAAGTAATTTCAGCTTAGGATAATCAAGACCATATCTGGCGAGAGTGCCAACTTTGAAATTCTCAATAAAGACATCGGCATTTTTCACCAAATCCTTGATAATTTGTTGACCAGTTTTATGCTGTATATCAATTGCAATAGATTGTTTATTTCGATTGGTAGAGTGAAAGTAGGCTGCCTGAGGAGGTTGGGAGGAAGTTTTTTCCTTGATAAACGGCGGCCCCCAATATCTTGTATCGTCGCCTTTGTTGGGTCGCTCTATTTTAATAACCTGAGCACCAAAATCAGCCAGCATCTGTGAGGCCCATGGGCCCGCTAAAATGCGGCTCAAGTCAATGACTTTTATTCCTTTAAGGGCTTCTGCCATTAGAAAAACGCTTGTATGTCAGTAATCGCTCTACCCAAGATGAGTGCGTGGACATCATGAGTCCCTTCATAAGTATTAACCGTTTCAAGGTTCATCATATGGCGAATAACATGATATTCATCGACTATTCCATATGCACCGTGCATATCTCTTGCAGTACGGGCAATTTCTAAAGCCTTTCCACAGGAATTACGCTTCATCATTGAAATAAGCTCAACAGGACATTGATTACTGTCCATTAAGCGCCCCATCTGTAAGCAGCCCTGCAATCCAAGACTAATTTCAGTTAGCATGTCGGCGAGCTTTTTTTGAATGAGCTGGTTGCTGGCTAATGGGCGATTAAATTGTTTTCTTTCTAAGGTGTAGTTTCGTGTCGCTTGATAACAGAATTCAGCAGCGCCGAGGACTCCCCAAGCGATACCATAGCGCGCTTTATTTAAGCAGCCAAATGGGCCTGCAAGGCCACTTATATCGGGGAAAAGGTTTTCATCGGGTACAAAAACATTATCCATTACAACTTCCCCAGTAATAGAAGTTCGCAGTGAGAATTTGCCATCTATTTTTGGTGTCGACAATCCTTTCATTTCCTTTTCAAGAATAAAACCGCGGACTACTTCATCTAGCTTTGCCCAAATAACAAACACATCTGCAATTGGAGAATTGGTAATCCATATCTTATTGCCGGTTAGGCGGTAACCACCTTCAACCTTTTCAGCGTGTGTAGACATTGAAGCGGGGTCGCTACCTGAGTTTGGTTCAGTCAAGCCAAAACAACCAACCCATTCGCCATTGAGCAGTTTTGGTAGATATTTATTTTTTTGTGCTTCGCTACCATAACTATCTATCGGGTGAATTACAAGAGAAGACTGAACACTCATTGCTGAACGATAGCCACTATCAATTCGTTCAATTTCACGAGCAATTAGACCATAGCTGACATAATTGACTCCGCTACCGCCATACTTTTCAGGCAAGGTTGGACCTAAAAGGCCAAGTTCTCCCAGTTCGGTCATAATATTACGATCAAACGTTTCATTTCTATTAGCCATCAGCACCCGAGGTGCTAAATGTTCCTGACAGTATTCGTGAGCTGTATCACGGATAAGTTTTTCTTCCCCGCTCAGTTGACTTTCTAAAAACATACTATCTTGCCAGTTAAAATTTGTTGATGATTGGCTCATATAATTTCTCTATAAAGGTTACATCTCTATGATTAAGGATAGATTATATTCAAATAATTTCCCTTAGAGTAATAAATAAGAGGTAAGAGTTTCCAGATACCTGTTAACTATGAAAATTGTTGTTCATTTAGCTTTGCGTACTCGCCAGAGAGTTCAAGCAATTCCTTGTGAGATCCTTGCTCAATAATTTGCCCATCTTTTAGCACAATGATTCTATCTGCATTCTGGATGGTGCTTAACCTATGGGCAATAATTATTGTTGTTCTGCCTTGGCGCATCTTGTTTATTGCAGATTGAACAAGTTTTTCTGTTGCAGAATCGAGTGCCGATGTTGCCTCATCTAGAATTAGTAGCGGAGCATCTTTGGCTATCGCTCTTGCTATAGAGAGTCTTTGTCGCTGTCCGCCAGATAAGGTTACACCGTCCTCGCCAATCTCTGTATCAAACTGATTATCCAATTTTTCAATAAACTCTAATGAATTTGAAACTTTTGCGGCATTTATGACTGATTCATTTGGCATCGAGTCGCCTTGTCCGAGTGCAATATTTTTTTTAATTGTGTCATTGAATAGTCGTACATGTTGATCGACAAAAGAAATATTAGATCTGAATGATTCTAATTCAAATTTTTCAATGTTTACCTTGTCGATAGTGATTTCACCTTTGGTAGGTTTATAGAAGCGAGCTAATAAATTGACTAATGTTGTCTTGCCACTTCCAGTACTCCCAACCAATGCGATAGTTTCACCACGATTGATCAATAGGTTGATATTTTTTAGTGGTGACTTTTCTTTGTTATAGGAAAAAGTGATATCCTTAAATTCAATGTCACCTTCTATAGTTTCTAGTAATTTATTTCCTTTATTCTCTTCAATCTCTTCATTAATTAAGCCAAAAACACTTTTTGCTGCAACAATAGCTTGTTGAAGGGGTTTGTTGATATTTACTAGACTTTTTGCCGGTTTTACGAGCATGCCCATTGCGGTGAAAAACGCTAGAAATTCCCCAGCACTCATTGTAAGATATATCGAAGATACATATACTACACAGGCAAGTGACAGGCCAATCAATATATTTACTAGAGAGGTATTTAAACCAGCTGTTATGTCGACCTTGAAGCGTTGTTGGCGAATAGTATTTATGAGTGAGAAAAATTTATTGTTTTCTGATTTTTGAGCGTGATAGATTTTGATCAGATCAGATCCTGAGATATTTTCATCCAAAAGGTGAGTCATTCGACCCATTGAATCTTGGACTTTTTTAGAACTTCTTCTCATCCTAGAGCTGGAAACTTTAACTGCTAAATAGACTAGCGGCAAAAGAACTAAGAGGATAGAGCTTAATAGATAGTTTTTATAGAACAAATAACCCGTTAACAATATTACTGTTAACGAAGATTTAATCAAGTTTAACCATATAGATGATGCAGCAGCAGAAATTTGTTCTACATCGAAAGTTAATTTAGAAAGTATTTGTCCTGTTGTATTGTTATCAAAGTAAGCCTTGGGTAACTTTAACAGTTTTGAAAACATGCCAACTCTTAAATTCATAACAACCTTATTTGAAACCCAAGAGCTTACGCTGGTAGAGGTTAATGCAAACAATGAGCTGAGTGAAATGACAATAAACAGAGTTAGCGAATATAGAATTGCAGTTTCCTTTTCACGAACTGCAGAAAAAAGTGCATCAACTATTTGACCTGTTATCTCTGGTATGGAGGCCTCGAGAGTGGTTGCAAGAACCATCATCAAAGAGGTCAGAATAAGTTTTCCTATATGAGCCTTAATGTAAGGAAAAAGCAACTTGATAAAATCTATATAACCCATTTCAATTTGTTTAATTG
>CAJWNF010000054.1 GCA_913044155.1 uncultured Gammaproteobacteria bacterium | reverse complement strand
TTAAGTTAGACGAAAATGGCAATCTAGCGAATAGAGAGGAATTAATTCAAGCACTTTTAGATGCAGGCCTAACTAAAGGCGAAACTCTCACTAAGAGCGAACTTGAAAAACTTTCTGATTCAGAATTAATTAAAAAAGCTATAGAATCTGGAAATGCCGACTTGATAGTACTAGGTGATGATGGAAATCTTGCCAATAGAGAGGAATTGATTGAGGCGCTAGCACAAGCCGGCGTTGCCAAAGATGAAAGTAGTGGTCAGAGTTCCGCTAATCAGGAAGCGATTGACACTCTTAAGAGTTCAGGTGTTGAGTCAGTCCTATATTTCGCTTATGATGATACTGAAATAGATGAAGAAGCAACTAGGGTAATTATTCAGCACGCTAATTTTATGCAAAACAATCCCTCAGTCAATCTTCGCCTCGAAGGTCATGCTGACGAGCGCGGCACAAGAGAATACAATCTAGCACTTGGTGAAAATAGAGCTTTAAGCGTTGAAGAGGTGCTCGGGTTATATAATCTAGAAGACAGAATTGAAGTGATTAGTTTTGGTGAAGAGAGTCCTGTCGCCTTCACTCACGATGAGTCTGCTTGGAAACTTAACCGACGCGTAGAATTCGTCTACTATTAAGCCGTAATTATTGCCAATGTTTTTTCAGCATTTGCATAGTGACGTCTGATAAAAATGAAACTACTTAAAATTGCTCTGTCGATATTTTGTATTCTTAGTGTCGTTAAGCTGCAAGCGAGCGACACCGTTGATATTGAGCAAGCATATATAGGTCTGATAATCAAAATCACCTCGATGAGTGATGACATCGCATCGCTAGAAGAAAAATATAAATTGCTTTCCGGCGAACAAACAACTGAGGGATTGAATCTTGAGATGGCTTTTTTTAACCTTAAGAAAAAAGCTGATACCTTAAATAATGAAATCCTCTCACTTAAAGAGCAATACGAACTTCTCGCTGAAAAAGAGAGAGTAAACGCTCAAAAAATATCTGAGTTGTTTGAAATGCTTGAGTTGAAAGTAGCTAAGGTGGTGGTCAAGAAAGCTGTTATCGATAGCAAAAAAAATGATGATGAAGCCACAAAAATTTATGATGATGCCAGAAAATTTTTATTAGCTGGAGAAAATGATAATGCAATTGAATTATTTCAGATCTATCTAGAAAACTATCAAGATTATAAGAATTTTGCTGATGCAACATACTGGTTAGGAAGGGCGTATTCCGCAAATAAATCATACCTCGAAGCTAAAGATGTATTTGTAAGATTTCAAAATGAAAACCCTCGACATGCAAAATTCGCCAATTCAATGTATGACTTAGCAAATGCGCTTATAGAGCTAAATGAATTGGAAGCTGCAAAAAATGTACTGACCCTAATGCTTGAAAAGTTTCCTGAGCATAATCTCAACATTAAAGCTAAACAAAAGCTTAAAGAGCTGCTCTAACTGATAGAGCTTTACTCCAATTGTGCAAACTCTAGAAATAGAAAATGTAGATTTGGCATCTCTTTGTTACCTTAACAAGGAGCGTTACCCTTTTTTACTTGAAAGTGTTAATCATAACGAAAATAACAGATATTCGATACTGTTTGCCTTTCCGGGCAAAAAGATTGTTCTTGATGAATTTTCAGACTTTAATTTTCTTAGTAAGCTAGAAAATAAAGTTCAAATAGACGAAAAAAACATAAATTTACCCTTTACAGGCGGATGGTTTGCCTATCTCTCCTATGAGCTCATCGGTCAAATAGAATCAATTCTATTGAACAACCTTCACACTTCTAAACTACCTATAGCTTACGCTGTAAAAATACCCTGCGCAGTAATAGCTGACCATCAATCAGGAACCTTTCAAATTATTGATCAAGATAATGATCAGGACCGAATTGACAGGATTATTAAGGATATTGAGAAGTTGAAGCCAATACCAACACTACCTTTTTTTGGAGAATTATCACAAGAGAATGAAGGAAAATTTATTAAAGGAGTCAATTCAAGCAAAGACTATATTATTGCTGGTGATGTTTTTCAAGTTAACTTATCAAGAGAATGGCGATACCATTTAAGCGAAGAAGTAGAATCTGCCGTAATCTATCAAAAGCTTAAAAAGGCTAATCCAGCTCCATTTTCTGCACTTGTTCAGTATGAAGGATTTAGTATCATATCATCATCCCCTGAAAGACTTTTTTCAGTCAACGATGGCATTGTGCAGACTAGGCCTATTGCTGGTACTCATCCTAGAGGAAAGGGCATTCACGATGAAGCCCAAAAAGAAGACTTGATCAGTCACCCTAAAGAGATCGCTGAACATGTCATGTTGCTCGATTTAGAAAGGAACGATATGGGTAGAATATGCCAATACGGCAGCGTATTTGTTAACGAAGTTATGACGCTAGAAACATACCCTTATGTACACCATATTGTTTCCAATATAAAAGGAAAATTAAGAAAAGAGATAACTATAAAAGATCTAATTAAAGCTTTATTTCCAGGTGGAACCATTACTGGCTGCCCAAAGATTCGCTGTATGCAAATAATTAGCGAGCTAGAGCAAATGACAAGGGGCGCTTATACCGGTTCTATCGGTTATATAAGTAATAACGGAAAAATGGATTTTAACATTCTAATACGCAGTTTCGTCCATGTAGAAAATGTTTTAACTTTTAGAGCCGGTGCTGGAATTGTTTACGATTCAATACCCGAAAGAGAATTAGCAGAAACAAAACACAAGGTAGCGGGACTAGTTAAGGTTTTTCAAGGTTGAAATCTTGAGGTGATAGGGTAGCGCCTCTCTTTACCGAAAGCATTGCTACTTATTTTTGGTCCAGGAGCAGATTGGCGGCGCTTGTATTCATTTCTAAGCACCATTCTAGTAACTTTATTAACTATATCAGCATCATGTCCAGATTCAATAATACTGTCCACAGACTGCTTCATTTCTACAAATCTCATTAAAATATCGTCTAACACATCATAAGGCGGAAGTGAATCTTGATCGACTTGATTAGGTGACAGTTCAGCAGAAGGAGGTCTACTAATAACTCTTTCTGGAATAACCATTGATAATGTATTCCGGTACTTCGCAAGACGATAAACCATAGTTTTGGAGATATCTTTAAGTGGCGCAAAACCACCACACATGTCACCATAAAGGGTGGCATAACCAACAGACATTTCAGATTTATTACCGGTACTTAAAACCATTTTATGGTGTTTGTTTGAAATTGCCATCAACAAGATTCCTCTAATTCTTGCTTGAATATTTTCTTCAGTAGTGTCTTTAGTTGTACCAAAAAACAGTTCATTTAGCGAAACATTAAAGGCAGTAACCATTTCCTCAATATCAATAACCGAATATTTAACTCCTTGAGTATTTGCTTGCAACTCAGAATCTTCAAGACTGATGCTGGAGGTAAATTTATAGGGCATCATAACAGCATGTACATTCTCGGACCCAATAGCATCGACAGCTATAGAAAGAGTCAGAGCAGAATCAATTCCGCCGGAAAGACCGATAACAACACTCTCAAAATTATTTTTCTGAACATAATCTTTTGTAGCAAGCACTAGGGCAGAATATATTGCATTCTCGGTAGATTCAGTTTCGACAATTAAATTAGGGATATTATGGTGGCAACTATATTCCTCAAAAGACGGTAACTGATTAACAACTGAACCATTAGCATCCAATACAAAAGATCCGCCATCAAAAACAATCTCATCCTGTCCGCCGACTAAATTAACATAGATATATTCAACACCAAAGCTTGAAGCGTATTGTTTACACAAATCCAATCTTTCCTGAGATTTCTCCTGTTGAAATGGAGATGCATTGATACTGATAACCATATCAATATCAAATTTAGTGAGATTTGAAATGGGACCATCAACCCATTGATCTTCACATATTAGCACTCCAATTCTTGTATTTTTACATTCAAAGACACACAAATCGTTACCAGCGCTAAAGTATCTTTTTTCGTCGAAAACACCATAATTAGGTAGTTCTTGCTTATTATAAATTTGGCTCACAATATTATTTCGTATAAGATAAGCACTGTTAAATAAGGAGTTGTTATCACGACTAGGCGCCCCAAAAAGTACACTTATAGAAGAAGGCAGTTCCTTACACAAGCGATCAATTTGAAATTCAACTTCCTCCATAAATCCATCTCTCAACAATAAATCTTCTGGCGGGTAGCCAGTTAAAGCTAATTCTGGCAAAACAACCAGATCAGCATTTGTTTCAACAGCAGTATTAGCAACAATTATAATTTTTTCAGCATTATTAATAAGATCGCCAACAATAGGGTTAAATTGCGAGATTTGTATTTTTATAGGCAACTCAGAGGAAAAAATGTAATTTAACTGCTCCTGCCAAAATTTAGCCTTCGATTTATTGCCAGTAATCAAAGCCTGTTCAAATTTGGTGTGAGCAACGACCTCGGCGGGATTAATATCAAGGATATTAGCAAATAGCCAGGCATGACTTTCACTCAAAGCAGCCTTTCCAGAGCTGTATTTGCTTAGATTTGACTGGTTAATGTCATATTCTTTAGCAATTCTATAGTCTGATAAACCGGTTTTTTCTCTGACCATTACAAGATATTCAGCGGTTTTCATAATAATTCATATTTTTAGTTTAACTATATTTTAGTTATTTTTTACAACTATAAGTATTAAATAACTATATTAAGTTATTTTATCACTACTAAATAGTTGTATTTATTAACTATTAACTATGTAACTAATTGATTTATAGAGAATTTATTATAGTATTCAAGTTCATCATTAAATATTTGATTATTACAAGAAACAATTAAATATTTAGATGGAATAATTTAATATGAATGTTCTATATGTTGAATTTAACTAAACTTTTCTTTGTGTGACACTGAAGTCAATTTGGTCGTTAAATGCCGAGTAATACAAATAATTAACTCAATTTCTTCTGAAGAAATTACTTAGTTTTTTTTGTAAAAAATATTCAATTTTGTGCTAATTTAATGATAAACTTCTGTTAATCCTCATACAAATGTGATGGATTGATGTTCTCTTACAAGTAGAGAAAATCTTTAAAACTCATAAGGAGAAAATATGAAACAATTAGTTAAATTGTTCGTCGCGACATTTCTAGTGGCTGGTGCTCTTGCAGTGCAGGCTTCTACATTAAGCGATGTACAAAG
>CAJWNF010000053.1 GCA_913044155.1 uncultured Gammaproteobacteria bacterium | reverse complement strand
CTAACCATGCTGGTGTTGTGGAAACTGTTGATGCCTCTAGGATTGTGATTCGGGTTGACGCAAAACAAGCAAAAGAGGGCGAATTAGGTGTTGATATATATAGTTTAATTAAGTACTCACGCTCCAATCAGAATACATGTATTAATCAAAAACCACTTGTTAAGCCGGGAGATAGGATTGCAGCTGGAGACGTATTGGCCGATGGTCCATCAACAGATTTGGGGGAGCTGGCCTTAGGTCAAAATATGATGATTGCTTTCATGCCTTGGAATGGCTACAATTTTGAAGATTCCATTCTGATCTCTGAGAAAATTGTCCATGAAGACCGCTACACATCAATTCATATTGAAGAGTTAACAGCTTATGCTAGAGATACGAAGCTTGGGTCAGAAGAAATTACTGCTGATATTCCAAATGTTAGTGAATCGGCTTTGTCCAAACTGGATGAAGTTGGTATTGTTTATGTTGGTGCTAGAGTTAAGGGTGGCGATATACTTGTCGGTAAAGTGACACCAAAAAGTGAAACTGTGCTTTCTCCAGAAGAAAAACTGTTGCGCGCTATTTTTGGTGAAAAAGCAAACAACGTAAAGGATACATCATTGCGTGTGGGAGCATCAAAATCTGGTGTTGTTATTGATGTTCAGATATTTACACGTGATCGGGTTGAAAAAGATTCACGCTCAATAGTGATTGACGAAGAGCGCTTAGAACAAATTCAAAAAGATATTGATGACGAGTTTAACATTATTGATGGTGACATTTTCCGTCGAATTCGCACAAAACTCTCCGGCAACACGTTAAGCAATAATATAGGAACAATTAAGGCTGGTGAAAAACTAAATTCTAAGTTACTCAAGACGCTTGAGAATAGTGAGATGGCTAAAATGAAAGTAGAAGATGCCAAAGTAAATAAAGAGGTTTCTGCTCTTATCAAGCAATCTAGAGCTAAGCAAGAAGAGTTTGAAGTATTCTTTGAACAAGAAAAAGTCAAAATTAGTGAAGGCGCTGAACTTCCGCCTGGAGTTTTGAAAATGGTGAAGGTTTATGTGGCAACGCGTAAAACACTCCAGGTAGGCGATAAGATGGCTGGGCGTCATGGTAACAAGGGCGTTATTTCGAGAGTTTCACCGGTAGAAGATATGCCATATCTAGCTGACGGTACGCCCGTGGATATTGTCCTTAATCCCTTAGGCGTTCCTTCGCGTATGAACGTGGGCCAGGTTTTGGAAGTGCATTTGGGTTGGGCGGCGAAAGGTCTGGGCTATAAGATTGGAAATTTGTTAGATCAGCATCGAAAGAATTCAATCACTAAGGTGCGCACGTTATTGGATAAAATCTATAACAGCTACGGCAAGAGTGAAGATATCAAATCATTTACTGATGATGAAATACTTGAATTGGCTGGCAATCTTCGTTCAGGCGTACCGATGGCAACACCAGTATTCGACGGTATCAAAGAAGAAGACATTAAGTCATTGCTAAAGATGGCAGACCTACCTGAAAGCGGTCAAGTGCAGTTGTTTGATGGTCGAACAGGTGATCCTTTTGATCGCGACGTGACAGTTGGTTATATGCATATGTTGAAACTCAACCACTTGGTTGACGATAAGATGCATGCCCGTTCAACTGGACCTTATTCATTAGTTACCCAACAACCACTTAGCGGAAAGGCACAGTTTGGCGGACAACGTTTTGGTGAAATGGAGGTTTGGGCATTGGAAGCCTATGGTGCTGCCTATACACTTCGTGAAATGTTAACCGTTAAGTCAGACGATGTCGGCGGTAGGGCGAAAATGTATAAAAATATTGTTGATGGAGAAAATCGAACTGATGCCGTTATGCCGGAATCATTTAATGTTCTAGTAAAAGAAATTCGCTCATTAGGAATTAATGTAGAACTAGAGCAAAATTAATTAGGAGAATCCCTTGAAAGATTTATTACAAATTTTAAAACAGCAAAACAAAGATCAAGATTTTGATGCGATTAGAGTTGGTTTAGCTTCTCCTGAAAAAATTCGCTCATGGTCTTATGGTGAAGTTAAAAAGCCAGAAACTATTAACTACCGTACCTTTAAACCGGAAAGGGAAGGTCTATTTTGTGCAAAAGTTTTTGGTCCAATGAAGGATTTTGAGTGTTTGTGTGGGAAGTATAAACGCATGAAATTTCGTAACGTTGTTTGCGAAAAGTGCGGTGTTGAAGTTACACTCTCCAAAGTTCGTCGTGAACGTATGGGGCATATTGAGCTAGCTGCACCAGTTGCTCATATTTGGTATTTAAAGTCCTTACCGTCACGTTTAGGGCTTTTGATGGATATGACACTTAAAGATATTGAGCGTGTGCTTTATTTTGAAGCATTTCTTGTTACTGATCCTGGAAATACGCCATTAGTAAAAAAACAACTCCTTACTGAGGAAATGTATTACGACGCACTGGATGAGTATGGTGAAGATGAGTTTGTTGCAAAAATGGGAGCTGAGGGTATTCAGGATGTACTCAAAGAAGTACAACTCGAAAAAGAAGCAGCGAATCTACGCGAGGATGCTCTTAATACCAAATCACAAACAAAACTAAAGAAAATCAATAAAAGACTAAAGCTGGTCGATTCATTAATCCAATCTGGCAACAAACCAGAATGGATGGTGCTTGATGTGCTTCCTATTTTGCCTCCAGATTTAAGACCTTTAGTGCCACTGGACGGGGGTCGGTTTGCTACTTCAGACCTTAACGATTTGTACCGTCGAGTAATTAATCGTAACAATCGTCTGGCTCGTTTATTGGAATTGGATGCACCTGAAATAATTGTTCGTAATGAAAAGCGTATGCTCCAAGAAGCAGTTGACTCATTAATTGACAATGGTCGTCGTGGTCGTGCTGTAATGGGTAATAATCGCAGACCACTTAAGTCAATTGCAGACATGATTAAGGGTAAACAAGGTCGTTTTCGTCAGAATCTCCTTGGTAAGCGAGTCGATTATTCTGGACGTTCTGTAATTGTTTGTGGTCCTTATCTAAAAATTCATCAATGTGGTTTACCAAAAAAAATGGCTTTAGAGTTGTTTAAACCATTCATCTACAATCGACTTCAGGCTAATGGTTTAGCTTCAACGATTAAAGCTGCTAAGAAGATGGTTGAGAGTGAAATTCCTGAAGTTTGGGATATTCTTGAAAGGGTTGTACACCAACACCCAGTATTGCTTAATCGTGCACCAACTCTTCATCGTTTAGGTATACAAGCATTTGAGCCACTCCTGATTGAAGGTAAAGCGATACAATTACATCCACTAGTTTGTACTGCATTTAATGCAGACTTCGATGGTGATCAGATGGCTGTCCATATTCCGCTCTCTGAAGAGGCCCAACTAGAAGCAAGAACTTTGATGTTGGCTTCAAACAACATTCTTCATTTAGCAAGCGGAGATCCGATAATTATTCCTTCACAAGACGTTATCTTGGGTCTTTATTATATGACTCGTGAAATGCTAAATCAAAAAGGTGAAGGAATGATTTTTTCGAATGCTACCGAGGCATTAAATGCTTATAGTGAGGAGAAGATTTCTTTACATGCAAAAATTAAACTGCGTATTCAGGATTATGTAAAAACTGAATCTGGATATGAGCCTAGTTCAAAGAGAATCGTTGATACTACTGTCGGTCGTGCCATTTTTTCTAGAATATTACCAAATGGCTTGTCATTTGACTTAATCAATGAAGCATTAACAAAAAAGGTTGTTTCTAGCTTGATCCACGTTTGTTACCGTACTCAAGAGTTAAAAGAAACTGTTATTTTTGCCGACCAAATGATGTATATGGGTTTTGAGTTTTCAACAAAATCTGGCATCTCGTTTTGTTCAAATGACATGATCATTCCTCAAGAGAAGACTGAGATGATTGAGAATGCTAATTCTCAAGTCAAATTCGTACAGCAACAATTCTCTTCTGGTGTTCTAACTAATGGAGAGCGCTATAACAAGGTTATTGACATTTGGTCTCGTACCGCTGAAGATGTAGCAAAAGCGATGATGGATAAAGTTGGATACGAAGACATGATAGATGCTAAGGGTAATGCTAAGAGAAATCCGTCATTTAACTCTATCTATATGATGGCCGATTCTGGAGCTAGAGGTTCACCGGCACAGATCAGACAGCTGGCAGGTATGCGTGGTTTGATGGCGAAACCTGATGGATCTATTATTGAAACGCCAATTACCAGTAATTTCCGTGAAGGCTTAAATAATATGCAATACTTTATTTCAACTCACGGCGCAAGAAAAGGTTTGGCTGATACAGCTTTGAAAACTGCAAATTCAGGCTATCTAACAAGAAGATTGGTTGATGTTGGCCAAGACCTAGTAATCACAGAGGAGGATTGTAAAACAGAGCATGGATTGATTATGAAGGCCGCAATTGATGGTGGAAATGTAGTGCAAACACTTGGCGATGCCGTGCTAGGTCGAATAGTAGCTGAAGATGTAATTTTGCCAAACTCTGATGAAGTTTACCTATCAAAAGGCCACTTAATTTCATTAAATGATTCAGATCAGATTGATGAAATGGGAATCGAATCGATTAAAGTCCGTTCGGCGATTACTTGTGAAACGAGTTATGGTGTCTGTGCATCTTGTTACGGAAATGATATGGCGAGAGGTCACATGATAGGTGTTGGCGAAGCGATTGGTGTAATTGCAGCCCAGTCAATTGGCGAGCCAGGAACTCAATTAACAATGAGAACTTTCCATATTGGTGGTGCCGCAAGTGCATCAACAGCAGCTAATAGCATTATTATCAATACAGATGGTATTGTTCATTTCGAAAATATGAAATATATCACCAATTCTAATGGCGATTTGGTTGTCATTTCAAGGTCATCGGAAGCATCTATTCGAAATGAAGTTGGGCAAGAAAAAGAGCGCTATAAGATACCATATGGCGCAATGGTTCATTTTAAAGATGGTGGCAAAGTTAAAGCACAAGATAGAATTGCGGATTGGGATCCTCATACGCATCCAATCATTGCTGAGAAATCCGGTCGCGTAGTTTTCGTTGACTTTTCTCCAGGTGTAACTGTCTTAAGTAATTCAGATCCATTAACAGGTTTGAGTTTCTATGAAATGATTGAAGAGGGGGAGAGGCCTGCATCTGCAAAAGATATGAAACCAATGTTAAAGTTAGTTGATAAAAAGAGCAAGAAAAATATCT
>CAJWNF010000052.1 GCA_913044155.1 uncultured Gammaproteobacteria bacterium | reverse complement strand
AAATTGAAAAATAAATTTATAACAAAATTTAAATATTGATACTAATTTTTTCATAGCTCCTATTTTGTCAAAGATAAAAACAATTGTGGCAACTCTTTTGGTAAAGATTCAATTTTGTCAATGACTGAATAATGAGACCCAAACACATCTGAAATATAATCGTCAGCCTTATTATCCAAACTAATGCAATATGGATACATACCCTTCTGCTGGCACTCTTGAACCGCTTTATGAGTATCCTTTATCAACATTTCAGAATCATTTACATCAACATCGGATGGCTCACCATCAGTCAAAATTAACATTAGTTTTTTATCGCTTTTTTGCAGATCGAGATAATGAGCGCCATGACGGATAGCGGCGCCCATTCGGGTTGAATATTCAGCCTTTAGGCTCGCCAGCCTTGCCTTAACAGTATCATCCCAATGCTCTGAATAACCTTTAATATGGTAATACATTACTTGTTCACGAGTGTTTGAATTAAATCCAGCAATCGCAAAATTATCACCTAATTGTTCGACTGACCATGCAAGCAAAGATACAGCTTCTTGAGAAAGTTCAAGGATTGATTGGTTAGTAGCGTCTACAATGTCATTAAGTGACTCTGATAAATCTAACAAAAGAAGTACAGATACACTTCGAGAATCATGTTCAAAATCAGTATTGATTCTAGTGTCAGGCTGTGAACCATTCTTAAACTCAACAACACTTCGAAGTGCAATATCCAAATCAAGCTCAGAGCCTTCCTCTTGGAAACGCAAGCGTTTTTTGTTTTGCGGTTTCAAGAGGTCTAAAACACGCTTTAATTGCTTTACTAGGCCACGATTCTTATCAAGTAATTGATCAATAAAAGCAGCATCAGAATGGGGATGCAATCTCTCATAGACTGCCGTCCAATCTGGCTTATAGGATTCATATTTATAATCCCATTCGTCGTAATAGTGTGGTGGGATGACTGCTTCAAGTTTTTGATCTTCTTTATCTTCGAATTTCCTTTGAAATATATCATCTCCTTCATCATCGTCCTCAATAAAAACCCACATAATCCGATTATCATCCCGATAGCTAATTTCAGTATCTGTGAAAAATACATCTGCAAGGGAATCTGATGCATTACGGGTATTGGCTAAAAAATCTAGCCCCAAAGATAGACTATCTTCAGTGGTTGATTTTCCAGTATCCATTAGTTCCTTAAATTTGTTTACAAATTTCAATATTTCGGCATTTTTATAGTTATGATTTTCATCAATTAAGGCACGACTAAGCATTGCAGCTCGGTGTCGTATGCAGGATTGATTTTCCTCATTGCAGTCGTTCTCTCCAATCTTTGGAATTAATTCTAGCCATAGTGATTTAAGGCCGGGATACTGCTGAGAACATAGAAATTCAACTCGTGCATCTTCAAAAACCTCAACAAACAATCTTTGATGA
This sequence comes from uncultured Gammaproteobacteria bacterium, assembly GCA_913044155.1. Next base: position 3,794 of record CAJWNF010000052.1, on the reverse strand, counting down.
GGACTAAGATTGTCAGCAACGATTGCAGTGGTGAATTGATTATGTGCTAACAAGTGCGCCACTAATGCAAAATAACGCCTTGTGCCGTCAATTCCATTTAGTTCAGTATAAATATCTGGCAATCTCATAATTCCATCCTCCAAATAAGGATGAAAATGCTCAAGCTGCTCAAAGTCTGGCGAATAAGGCGCATACATGAAGTCAGTTCCCCACAATGCAAGCTGTAATAAATTAATGCGTCTCTCAATGTCAACAAACAACACTCCTTTCCTCTGTCTTTGAAAGACTGCACGAGAATCTGATGTTGATAATGAGAAATAAGCCTCTTGCCGTTCTGGGTGACTTTTAAAATATCTTAAACCGTAATTAATCCATTCATATATTCCTTCATAGTCAAGTTGCGAAAGTATTACGCCTATCCTTGATAAAAAGGCCCTAAAAGACGGCGAGCTATGAGTCACATGAATTCCGTGAACAGAGTATGTGGTTTGTTTTAGTTGATAATCAATCAGGCTCAAAAACTTTTCAAGTTCATCTTCCTTTACGTAATTGATAACCTCTATCAAACTAAACAGAAAATCAACCAAAAACTCTTTATTTGGGCTCCTGGCAATGGTTTCATAAGAAAAATCAGTGATTTTTTTAATTGAATTCTTTCCAAAATGAGCCCCTACCCAAGGCATAACATTGGCAAAGGCGATCGAAGTGCTGTCTCCTTGCCCAATCGTAGCAAAAAATTCAACTCCGTCATAATACTCATCCAAAGACTCTCGACTAAGTTTTGAGCGAGCAGTGTCTATATGTTTAGAAAATTCTAGATGAACCGACTCAAATGCACATTTTAGATTGCGCTCATAAGTTGGGTCAGTCATCAGAGTGTAGCCTGAATTTATCCAAAAATAGCTTCTATTGAGGCATTCATGACTTCCCTAACTTCAGCATCGTCAGTAATAGGCTTTATCAAGGCTATTTGACAAGCGTCTTTTATATCGACACCTTTAGTTATCAAAATACCCGCATAATTCAGAAGTCTTGTCGAAGCGCCCTCATCAAGACCGTGTCCGACAAGTTTACGTGTGGTGTTGGCAAATTGAACTAACTTTTTAGCTATTTCAGAATCAACTCCGGACTCTTTGCTTACAATAATTGCCTCTATCTCTGGACTTGCAAAATCAAAATCAAGGGCTACAAAGCGTTGTTTGGTGGACTGCTTAAGGTCCTTCATTAATGACTGATAGCCTGGGTTATATGAAATAACCAACTGAAAGTCCGGATGCGCTTTCAATAGTTCTCCTTTTTTGTCAATCATCAATTCACGACGATGATCAGTCAATGAATGGATTACAACCATTGTGTCTTGACGAGCTTCTACAACTTCATCAAGATAGCAGATTGCACCATGACGAGCAGCAATAGTTAATGGCCCATCAACCCACCTTGTTCCATCAGAGTCAAGTAAGAAACGACCAATCAAATCTGAGGCTGTAATGTCTTCATTACAAGATACTGTAATAATAGGCTTGTCTAGTTTATAAGCCATATGTTCAATAAATCTAGATTTACCACAGCCAGTTGGACCCTTTATCATGACTGGTAGGCGTGAGTCATAGGCAGCCTTATAGAGGTCGACTTCATTGAATTGTTCCTCGTAATAAGGACTCTCAACTACCTTAAACTGACTTATATCAAAATTAGGCATAACTATTCTCCGAATAATCGTTTGTAAAAAATATAAACACTTTAGTTATTTTAATGTTAAAAAACACACATTAGTTGGCACATTAATTTTGCAAAAATAGTAATGGTAAGCATAAAAAAATCAAACAGAGACCACTCTCTTGATCTTATAAGAGGGATTGCAATCATAATGATGATAATGTTTCATTTGATTTATGATCTAAACGAATTTGGTTATACAAATATCCCTCTATCTAACTTTTGGCTTACTAGCTATTGGCGCTACTTAATTGTTTTCTTGTTTCTTAATGCAGTAGGAATTAGTCTTGTTCTTGCCTACGCTGATAGTTTTAACTTAAATAAATTTATCAAACGCCTTGCCTTGCTTGGTCTTGCAGCTCTCTTAGTTTCTGTCGGTACTTACTACTTGTTTCCAGATGCTTGGGTTTATTTCGGTATCCTGCATTTAATCTGGACAGGAACATTGATTGCCATCTTTTTTACACAACTTCCAAAAATATCGCTATTTATTGCCACTTTAATATTTCTGTTTGGTTATTTCAATTTTCCTGACCTTTCTTTTTTGAAGATTTTGCTATCAGATTATTTGCCATTGTCTAGTGTAGATTTTTATCCCCTTTTCCCTTGGATTGCGTTTATATTTACTGGTATTTATTTAGGTCATAATCCGGTATATAAAAAAATATTTTTCATGAAGCTGCCTTTATTACAACTTATAGGTCAGCATTCATTGATTATCTATTTATTACATCAAGTAATACTGTTTTCCTTGGTAGGTGCAATTTATTCGTTATTCAGTCAATAAATTACACCCTCTTCTAGTTACTTTACTTATGAACACCTAACTTATCTCTCCACCCAGGATAAAGGTTGTCTGCGTCTCCTGGAAATGATTCAAATGCTCTTGCAAATTCGTGGTGTTCTTTTGCAAATTCAATTGGGTCTGAGCCTGATTTCCAGCATTCATAAGCTTGGCGAAGAGATGTAGCTCCAGCTGCAGGAGAATCGATATGACCATAAGAACCACCACCAGAAGTATTGATCACATTGCCATGACCCAAGTTCTCAAAGAAACCTGGAAGACGTAGTGCATTCATACCGCCTGAAATTATTGGCGTTGTAGGCTTCATACCAAACCATTCTTGATGGTAAAAAGGTCCATCTGCACTGTCACGCTCAATCATATATGCAATGATTCTATCATCCGCACCACCTTCCATTTTTCCGTACCCCATAGTACCAACATGAATACCAGAAGCTCCCATTAAACGTGAAAGCTTTGCAAGTATAAATGCAGTATAACCTCTAACGGATGATGGAGAAGTTACTGCACCATGGCCAGCTCTATGATAATGTAAGTACTGATCTGGATAGTTACGTCGCGCTGTAGTAACCATACCAGGTCCACCAACATAACCATCCACTAGGAAGGCAACATGGTGGGCATTTTCAGCAAACGTTTCAAGAATATAATCTGCACGGGCACACATTTCGTGATGATCATCTGCAGTTATATTGGCAGAGAATATTTTTGCTTCACCTGTTTCATCTTGTGCGCGTCTCATAGCATCAGCTACCAAAGGAGTAACATCTTTTATTCTTGCATATACTTGGTTTCCTTGCGGTTCATCATTTTTGATAAAGTCACCACCTAACCAGAACTGGTACGCTGCTTTTGCAAATGGTTCAGGACGCAAACCTAATTTAGGCTTAATTATGGTACCTGCAATATAACCGCCGTCTGTTCTTGATCGACCCAAAAGATTCCATAGATCTGTAATATCTTTTGAAGGGCCATCAAAAATATCAAGCATTGATTTTGGAACCCAGAAATCTTGCATCTGCGCGCATTTAACATCGCCCATACCTTGGTTATTGCCAATAGCAAGGGTTAAGAATGAAACAACCATCGCGCGACCATCGATTATATTACGATCAAAAAGATCATTTGGATAGGCAAGCTTCATGATGCCCTTAGCTTCATCAATTTCGTAGACCATCGCATCTAAATCTTTGGTAAAGTCATCAGTTGTGGAAACTTCAACATTTGTCCCAGTAGATGACTCTGCTGCAAAGTGAGCAGCAGTTGATAAATA
>CAJWNF010000051.1 GCA_913044155.1 uncultured Gammaproteobacteria bacterium | reverse complement strand
GTGTGTTTATCATGATATGCTGAAGACGGCACATCAAGCCTTAAAAGACTCCAAAGTAAAATTGGCTGCAGTATCAACTGGCTTTCCTGCTGGACTTTCGCCACTCCCTTTAAGGTTGCAAGAGATTGAATATTCACTCGCCTCTGGTGCAGACGAGATTGATATAGTAATCAGTCGTCGACACGTTCTGGAGGGTAAATGGAGAGAGCTATATGAAGAAGTTAAAGCTTTTAGAGATAGTTGCGGTGAGGCACACATGAAAACTATATTAGCTACCGGCGAGCTCGGTAATCTAAGCAATATCGCCAAAGCATCTCAGGTCTGTATGATGGCTGGGGCGGACTTTATCAAGACTTCCACAGGAAAAGAGCCTGTCAATGCAACCCTCCCTGTAAGTTTGGTGATGACAAGAATGATTCGCAGCTATTATGAAAAAACCGGCTACTCTATTGGTTTCAAGGCGGCGGGTGGTATCAGTGACAGTAAAACTGCACTCACCTACATGACAATGATTAAAGAGGAGCTGGGGAGGCGCTGGCTAGAATCAGACCTTTTCCGTTTTGGTGCATCAAGTTTGCTTGGCGATATTGAACGCCAACTTGATCATTTTGCTAGTGGCTATTACTCAGCCTCATACCGCCACCCTTTAACATAGGACAAGACTATGACCTTAATTGAATCTTTTGAAAAACTTGACTACAGCGACGCTCTAGAGAGTTCTAAAGAAGCCCAGAGTTGGCTCGACAGTCATGGACGTCGTTTTGGACAATTCATAAACGGTAAATTTGAGAGTAAATCGAATGCGGATTTGATTGCAAGTCTCAATCCCTCGAATGGGGATCTGTTGGCGAATATAGAAGTCGCAAGCCCTGGCCAGTTAAAAAAAGCGATAACTGCAGCTCGTAAGGCTCTCCCGGCTTGGCAAGCGATGGGCGGACATGGTCGCGCTAAAGTGCTTTATGCATTAGCAAGGTTGTTGCAAAAACATACACGCTTAGTCTCTGTTTTAGAGACACTAGATAATGGCAAACCGATCCGTGAGAGTCGAGATATCGATATCCCTTTGGCCATCCGACACTTTTATCACCATGCTGGTTGGGCGCAAATTCAAGAAAGAGAGTTTTCTGAATATAAGGCTATAGGTGTTGTGGCACAGATTGTTCCTTGGAATTTTCCGTTATTAATGCTTTCTTGGAAAATCGCTCCCGCCATCGCTATGGGTAACACTTTGGTGTTTAAGCCTGCCGAACAGACACCCATAACGGCGATGTTTTTTGCGCATTTGTGCGAACAGGCCGGCGTTCCAGATGGGGTAATTAATATCGTTAATGGTGCTGGCGCTACTGGTGCAGCCTTAGCTGCGCACGAGGGAATCGATAAAGTTGCGTTTACTGGCTCTACGAGTGTAGGTAGAGCTATAAGAAAAGCTACCGCTGGACAGAACAAAAAATTAACTCTTGAGCTTGGCGGCAAGTCAGCTTTTGTAGTCTTTGAGGATGCTGACCTAGATGCGGCAGTTGAAGGCCTGGTTGACTCTATCTGGTTTAATCAAGGTGAAGTCTGCTGTGCCGGTTCACGTTTACTGGTGCAGGCTCAAATTGCTGACAAACTACACACTAAACTTAAAAAGAGGATGCAAACCTTACGCCAGGGCACACCCTTAAATAAGTCTGTTGATATAGGCAGTTTGGTTAGTCAAACGCAATATCAAAGGGTTGATGAGTTAGTGCAAAATGGTCTCGAGCATGGGGGTGAACTTTATCAGGCGTCCGCAACTCAGACAGATGGCAACTATTACCCGCCAACCCTGATAACTGAAATTGATTCAAGTCATCCATTGGCCCAGGAAGAGATCTTTGGGCCGGTCCTAGTTTCGATGCCTTTTAGAACCCAAAGTGAAGCAGTAACGCTTGCCAATAATAGCCGCTATGGTCTCGCGGCAAGTATATGGAGCGAAAACATTAATCGCGCCATGGACGTCGCGCCAAAGATTAAAGCTGGTGTGGTATGGATTAACTGTCACAATCAGTTCGATGCATCATGCGGTTTTGGCGGGGTAAGAGAATCTGGCTTCGGCCGTGAAGGAGGTAAAGAAGGACTTTATGAATACCTTCAACCAAAATTACTAAAAAAAGCAACAAAACCAAAACCACTAAAAGTTGAGCTTAAGGATGGCAATGAAAATATTGACCGTACACTAAAGTTTTATATTGGAGGCAAACAGGTGAGACCAGATGGTGGCCACAGTTTTGCCACCTATAATGCCGACGGGAGTCTTGCAAATTGGGTTGGCGCAGGAAACCGAAAAGATATTCGAAACGCGGTCAGTGCCGCAACTAAAGCAAGCAACTGGAGTAACCAAAATGGTCACCTTAGAGCTCAAATTATTTACTTTTTTGCAGAAAATCTAGCACTACGTGAAGATGAATGGATTAAACGTTTACAAGAGATTTGTGGACTCACCAAGAAACAGGCTAAAAAAGAATTTCATGCCAGTCTGAGCCGCATCTTTAGTTATGCTGCGTGGGCGGACAAATACGATGGCGCTGTACATGATGCACCCTATCGTGGAGTAACAATGGCCCTACCTGAGGCTATCGGTGTATTGGCACAAATCGCTCCAGAGGAAAACCCATTGATCACTACAATATCACTAATAGCGCCGGCTATTGCGATGGGCAACCGAGTTGTGTTAATAGCGAGTGAGCGCTATGCAAGTATCGCCTTGGAGCTTGTACAAACACTCGAAACATCCGATATCCCTGCAGGCGTTGTAAATATTCTAACCGGCAACAAGACTGAATTAGCGGAACAATTGGCTGGTCATGCAGAGGTTGACGGCATCTGGTGTTGGGCCGAACCAGAAATAGTTTCTCAAGTCGAAGCTACTAGCGCTATAGACTTGAAGCGCTTGTGGGTTCATATCGATGGAGATCGTGATTGGCTTGACTCTAGGCAAGGTGAGGGGCTTGAATTCTTACGCAACGCAACAGAAGTGAAAAATATCTGGACACCTTATGGTGACTAATTGCTAAATCAATGAGTAATCAATATCTGCCACAAGAACTAATCCGAAAAAAGCGTGATGGCTTGGTTTTATCTGATGCTGAAATTGGCTTCTTAGTTAAAGGTATTAGTGATGGAAGTTTGACTGACTCCCAACTCGGAGCATTTGCAATGGCTGTTTTTCACCAAGGCATGTGCATGGAAGAGCGTGTGAGTTTGACCCAACATATGATGCACTCTGGCGAGGTCTTGCAATGGCAAGATTTTAAACTTGGCGGTCCTGTGGTTGATAAGCACTCAACTGGTGGAGTTGGCGATAAGGTAAGCTTAATGCTCGCACCTATTGTGGCTGCTTGTGGTGGCTATGTACCGATGATATCGGGTCGCGGCTTAGGTCATACCGGGGGCACATTGGATAAATTGGAAAGCATTCCAGGATATGATGTTTGTCCAGACAATGATAAATTTAGAGCAGTTGTTAAGGAGATCGGTTGCGCAATTATCGGTCAAACCGCTAACTTGGCGCCTGCCGACCAGCGCTTTTATGCAGCCAGAGATGTTACTGCAACTGTAGAGTCTATTGACCTAATTACTGCCTCAATCTTATCAAAAAAACTGGCCTCTGGCCTGGACGCTCTGGTAATAGACATCAAGACCGGTATTGGAGCTTTTGCTGCAGAATATGAAATGGCAAAGGAGTTGGGGCAAAGCATCGCTGATGTCGCCAATGGCGCCGGTGTATCAACCCGTTGCCTTATCAGTGACATGAATCAGGTCCTAGGACATAGTGTAGGTAATGGAGTTGAAGTTGTCGAATGTATTGAATTCTTAACCGAGCCAAAAAACGCTGATCAAAGATTATTATCTCTAACACTCGAACTGGCAGCTCAAATGTTGCAACTTGGGGGGGTAAAGAGCGACTTAGTTTCAGCCAGAAAAAATGCTCAACAAGCGCTTCATTCTGGTCAAGCCGCCGAGGTGTTCGCGAATATGGTTAGTGCACTTGGAGGGCCGATTGATTTAATAGACAATACAAGCAAATACATAGCTCCGACGGCAATTATTAAGCCAGTGTTGTCAGAGTCTTCTGGTTACGTTAGTGCTATTGATCCTCGCGCAATAGGCCTAAATATGATTAACCTCAAAGCTGGGCGCACTAAATCAAGTGACGCTATAGATCATGGCGTAGGGTTAACCGGGATGGTCGGCTTAGGTCAATGGGTTGATGTTGGCGATCCTTTGGCTTATGCAAATGTACGTGATAATGATCAATTCGAATTTCTACAGAAAAACATTCCGCCACTAATTCAATTTAGTCAGCAAAAGCCAAAGGAAAATCCTTTGATATACGAAATATTGGAAGCCAGCAAGTGAAAAATCCATGAAACGAAGTATTATATTGGTTCTTGATTCTTTAGGTCTGGGAAGTAGTGCTGATGCCCATCTTTATGGGGATGAGGGTGCCGATACTTTTGGACACATTGTTGAGGCCTGCGCTAAAGGTAACGCTGATAGTAATTTGCGTAGCGGACCACTAAAAATACCTAACCTGCTTCGATGGGGTTTAGGGGCGGCAGCTAATCTCAGTCGTAATCAAGAGTTGCCTTTAAATGACAACAACCCGGAGGGTGCGTTCGGTTATGCTTGTGAATTGAGCGTAGGCAAAGACACGCCAAGTGGTCACTGGGAAATATGCGGACTGCCAGTCCCATTTGAGTGGGGAACTTTTCCAAATCAAGACAATTGTTTTCCTGATTCATTGCTTAATAATCTAATAAAAAAAGGACGAATCGATGGCACCTTAGCCAACAAACATGCTTCTGGCACAGAGGTAATTCGTGAATTTGGCGAACTGCATCTTGAAACGGGACAACCTATTTGCTATACCTCGGCTGACTCAGTATTTCAGATTGCCGCTCATGAAGAAACTTTTGGCTTGGAGCGTCTGTATGAGCTATGTGAAGTCGCAAAGGATTTAGTTGACGATCTCAATATCACTAGAGTTATTGCGCGACCATTTATTGGAAGCTGTAATTCTGATTTTAAAAGAACCAGTAATCGTCGAGACCTGACAACTCCCCCTAATGGCTTAACTTTGCTAGATTATATTAAGAAAGCTGGGGGTCAGGTAGTTTCATTAGGCAAGATCGCTGATATCTTTTCCAGTCAAGGTGTTACTTATTCAGTTAAAGGCTCAAACAATATGGATCTAATTGATCAACTCTTAATACAAATGCAAAAAGTCAAAGAGGGGCTAATTTTTGTAAACTTAAATGATTTT
>CAJWNF010000050.1 GCA_913044155.1 uncultured Gammaproteobacteria bacterium | reverse complement strand
ACAACAATGTCATCGATATTGTTGTTTACCTGTTGAGTGCTGTCAGCTGCCGACAAAACACTTTGTATGGCATGAATCAACAGGTCATCCGCTCTGGTTCTAGCAAAACAACCACGGGCCTTTCCAACTGGAGTTCTTTTTGCTTCTACTATGTATGCTTTTTTCATTGCTTTCTCCAATTAGTTGCGAAGTGGTTTGCCTTTCTTGAGCGTGTGCTCGATACGGTCTTGGGTTTTCTGTGTACCCAAGAGCTCGACAAAGTATTTCCTTTCCAAGTCAAGAATTGTTTGCGACTCAACGACAGTGTTTTCTTCAACCCTTGAAACAGTCATCACTCTAGCTAGCCTATCAACAATGTACTTGTCATGATCAGAAATAAATCCGCCCTCATGTAGATTTGCTATCTGCGCCATTATATTAGCGTAGCCGGCCTTGCCAACCACCTTAAAGGTTAAATCTAAAGGCGCTCTGAAACCTGAATCAAGCAAAGTCAATGCCTGCTGCTTTGCTACATAAAGCAATTCATTGGGGTTGGCGATAATCACATCGTCAACTTTCAGATAACCCATCTCTTTTGCCTCCAAGGCGCTAGCAGAAACCTTCGCCATGGCAACTTGCTCAAAGTATCTGGATAGTAGAGGAAATATGTCATCCGACTCTTTGTTAGTATAGGCCCTTAACGCCATCTCTTTACTGCCGCAACCTGCTGGCAAAGCTCCGATACCAACTTCAACCAGACCAATATAAGAATTCATTGAGGCAACCACTTTGTTACAATGCAAAAGCAATTCACAGCCGCCTCCCAAAGCCAACCCGTCAACTGCTGCTATGGTTAATATTCTGCCATGCTTTAAACGCATTAACAGTTCTTGCAACATAGCGACAACCTTTTTAATCGAGTAAAGTTTCCCCAGTTTAGGCAACTCTGGATGCATAATTTCAAAAGCCTTTTTCTTAGCTTTTGACTTGACACCCGGGTCTTTCTCTAAAAGACCTAGCTTAATAGCTGAAATGACTTCATACAAATTTGCTCCAGCACAAAAGTGCTCTTGCTCCTGCTTAAAGATCAATGCATTAAAGTCATTGCCTTCAAGAAAGTCAAGACATTTAGATATGTCAATCAGGACGCCTCCACTCAATACATTCATCTTGGTTTTAAAGGAAATGCTTGCCACACCATCACCCAGGTCAATCATCTTGGTCATGTCGCTTTCGTGCAAAATTTCTTGTCGATGCTCCTTTTCACCGTGAAGCATTGGCTTAAACAATTGTCTCTCATAAACGGGGTGACTTGATCTTGGGGTGTATTGATTACTTTTTGGGTTAAATGCGCCATCATCGCAATAAACAAAAGACCTATCCAGCACCCAAGATGGCAAAGGTTCAGCAAGGAGTGTTTTGCCGCTATCGATGTCGGCTAATAATTTTTCTCTTACCTCGTCCCATCCCGTAAGCTGGACCTGTTCAAAGATGCCTCTTTGCCATGCGAAACCTGATTTAAGGGCCAAGTCTACACATCTAACTGTTTCAGCAAGATTCTCTAGCTGGTAGCATGAGTAGTGAAAGACATCCCTATGCACAGACCACAGAAACTGCGCCTGTGGATCATCACATTCCGATAGCGATAATAATGATTTTTCAATACTGCCATTCTCTTTGAGTATAGTTTTAACTTCTTTACTAATGGTCTTATCTGAGAGCCTGTAGTCGCATTTGTCTGGGTCAAAAACATAAATATCCTTGCCCCTTTTCTCATAGATTCCTTTTCTAGTCTTGCTACCTAATGAGCCATCGCTGATTAATGAGTTGATCCATTCTGGTAATTTAAATATCTCCACCCAAGGGTCGTCCTTGGCATTTTCAAAAATATTGTTCACTACATTTGCCATAACATCCAGACCTACAACGTCTAATGTTCTAAATGTTGCACTGGCTGGCCTACCAACTCTTTTGCCAGTTAGGGCGTCAACTGTGTCTGCAGAAAGAGAGAAATTTTGGGCATGTTTTAGAACCGCCATAAAAGAAAATACGCCAATCCTGTTTGCTATAAATGCAGGATTATCTTTTGCATATACGACTTCCTTGCCTAGTGCAGACGTTATGAAACCCTCGGTCTTGTATAAGAGCTCTTCGTCACTATATGAGGTCCTTATGAGTTCCACCAAAGGCAGATATCTAGGAGGATTGAAGAAATGAACACCAAAAATTCTACTTCTTAAATTCTCTGGCGCATGCTCAGCAATTTTTTCGATAGAGAGACCAGAGGTATTGGTTACGAGAACCGCTTTTTCATTAACGTGAGGGGCGATATTGGCAAATAACTGTTTTTTTATTTCTAGGTTTTCAACAACCGACTCGATAATAAAATCGCACTGTGAAATAATATCTAGTGATTCGTAGGTCGCTGTTTTTATCGAATTAATCACTGACGGGCTGGCCAGCGGTGTTGGCTTAAGCTTCCTTAAACTTTTCAACGAAGCGTTTAAAGCTTCTTTGTTCATGTCAAACATCACCACCTCAAAACCTAAATTTGCAAAGTGGGATGCTATCTGGCCACCCATTGTGCCAGAGCCGAGTACTGCTATTTTGTTAAAAGCTTTATCAAAATATTGTTTCATAATTTCCTATTTATTTATTTTTCTATATTTTAAAGTCATCAACCTTAAGGGCTTCAAGTACAACATCATTTAGCCTCAACCAGTCGCCTTTTTCTTCTGCGCTTAGCACCTCACCCTCAACCAATCCATCTAGCCATTCTTCCAGGGTCGAGCTGGGTTCGTATTTGTGGCCAGCTTTTTTTACCTTTTGCCTGAGCGGCCTTAATGAAACACTAGCCTCGTAACCTTGAAATAAAATATTAAAAGGGTGCTCAGGAATATCTTTAAGGTTGGCAGAAAGACAACTGGAAAAATTTTCTAATAACCACTCAATATCTGCTATAGATTTTGCGCTAGAAGCAATAAGCCTATCGTCTATTTTATTTTTTGTTAGTGAGAATGGGGAAACAAAAAATCTCAACAGTAACTTGAAGAATCGATTAACTGGAAAACTCTCAATATTAGCCAACATTGCATTGTCAGCCTCTTGAATCAGTTTAAGTATTGATAATCTGAATACGCTCTGTATTTTTTCGTCGTTCTGGAATTTTTCTTCATATAGCTTCAAACATGAGCTTATCTCGTACATCGCTGAAATTGCGTCGGCAAAGCGACCTGACACCATTTCTTTGCGTTTTAGTGAACCTGCTAAGAGTAGCAGAGCGATATCACTAAGGCAGGCAAACTTGGCTGACAATACTGATAAATTTCGGTAATACTCTTTAGTGTTTTGATCGCCATGTGAACTTGCTAATCTTCCACGAGTCCAGGAAAAAAGGATTGCCCTTAGAAAATTCCTTATAAAGTTGCCGACATGTTTTGTAAGCGCCTTGTCGAAATTAATAACCGACTCGCTATTATTGTCATGAAGTGCGGTCAACTCGTCTAACATTGTTTGATGACATCGTATAAGGCCTTGCCCAAAAATCATCAGACTTCTAGTAAGTATGTTTGCCCCCTCAACCGTAATCGCAACTGGAGCGCCGGTATAGACATTAGCTACATAATTCCTCTTGCCTTGTATAACTGCCCTACCGCCATGTACATCCATTGCATCTATGGCAGACTGCTGAAGCATCTGAGTATTGCGATATTTAACAATGGCAGATATTATCGATGGCCTATGACCAGCATCAAGCGCCCAGGTTGAGAGGTTAATGTTTGCTGTAGCTCTGTATGCATTTGTAGCAAGAGTTGCTAGTTTTTCCTGGATTCCCTCCATATAAGCTATCGGGATACCAAACTGTTCTCTGGTTTGTGTATAGACGCTTGTAGTTAGAAGCATCGCCTGTGTCGCTGAGGCACCGGTAACCGGCAAAGAAATACCTCTACCAACACTTAGACACTCCATCAACATTCTCCAGCCATGCCCGAGCATCTTGTCTCCACCAATAACCCAGTCCATAGGTATAAAAACATCTTCACCAATAATCGGACCATTTTGAAAGGGCTCACCAACCGGGAGATGACGATTACCTATCTTTACTCCTTGCGTCTTGCGAGGTATAAGTGCGCACGTAATGCCTAGGTCATTTTTTCCATGAAGAGGGTGATCTTCAGGCAGAAGATTGTCTGGATCGTATGCCTTAAAAGCCAAACCGACTACTGTAGCAATTGGAGCTAATGTGATATAACGCTTCTCCCAGTTAAGCCTTAATCCTAATACCTGCTCGCCCTCATATTCGCCATAACAAACAATGCCATTGTCTACCAGCGAACCAGCATCAGACCCTGCCACAGTTGAAGTTAAACCGAAACAAGGAATCTCTTTACCTTGTGCTAAACGAGGCAAGTAGTGCTGTTTTTGTTCATCGGTACCATACCTAAGCAAGAGTTCGCCAGGTCCCAATGAATTCGGCACCATGACAGAAATACCCAATAGCTGTGAAGCTGAAGACAATCTACCAACGATTGTGGCATGGGCGAAATGGGAAAAACCTAATCCGTTATATTCTTTAGGGATAATGATTCCAAGAAATCCATTATCAAAAATGTAGCGCCAAGCCTCCTCAGGCAAATCTTGCGCTGAAAGCAGCTCATAGGAGTCAATCATAGAACAAAGCGTTTCCACTTCATTGTTGACAAAGAGTTGTTCCTCTTCTGTTAATTGGGTAGCCTCAAGATCGCTCAATTCCTGCCAATTAGGGTTACCTTGAAACAGTTCAGCGTCCCACCAAACATCTCCCGCCTCAATTGCAATCTTCTCTGTCACTCCAATCGGCGGCAGAGTCTTGCGCATAGCATTAAATATTGGTTTTGTAAACACCGAAAGTCTTACGCCCTGAATAAGAAAAATTCCCATTAGTAGCATTATTACAAACACAATCTGCGCAACTAAATGTCCGGCTATAAATGCAACTGGATATATCAATACAACTGCCAAAAACCACATTTGCCACAACTTCGACTGCGTCTTAATCATAACAAGTGCAATCAAAACAAAAATTAATATAAGTGATAACAATGGATATTGAGATATATTTTCCAACATAAGAATATTCCTTTATAAATAAAAAGTGCAAATGAAGATGGGCACTTAATGAATGTTTTACAAGTATAGAGTTAAAAATAGAAAATTAGTTGACATAATATAATAAAATATTGATACTTTATTATAATTAACAATACTGTAATTTCATGAATATACACAGCATTGCATGGAAATCAATATTAAGACTGCAGCAAATTTATCCTCAA
>CAJWNF010000049.1 GCA_913044155.1 uncultured Gammaproteobacteria bacterium | reverse complement strand
ATGAAACATATTAACTTTAAAACCGTCTGTTTTGTTGGGCTCTTCGCCAGCATGATGGGCTCTGTGTATGCAGATACATTGCGAATGGCGTATTCGGTCGCACCGAAAACGATAGATCCATATAAAAGCAGCGCCTCAGCAACCGCTTCATTAAATGAGCATCTTTATGAAGCGCTTGTTTCGCGTACCAATGAAAAACTGTTGGCTACATCTTACGGCTGGACAAATGACACTACACTTCTAGTTCATCTTAGGGAAGGCGTCAAGTTCCATAATGGTGCTGACTTTACAGCAGAAGATGTCGTTTATAGTTCATGTCGCATGATGTATAGAGTTGGCGGCAAGAAAAACATGCTCACAAGTGCGATGGGTCCAGTGACTGACGTGGTAGCGATTGATGACTATACCGTGGCCTTCAAAACTGTAGGTCTGTACCCAATACTCATTCAAAAACTTAAATCTTTGTCTATCTTGGACAGCGGCGATGCTGATCTGGGGCCGACTCTTAAGTTTGATAATACTGGTGACTGTGGCATAACACGTTACCCAACTAAAGATGAGTTTGCGACCGGTAAGTATGCAAACGGTACGGGCAAGTACAAATACGAGTCTTTCGAAAATACCGGCGATGCCGTCTTGGTACGTAACGATAATTATTGGGGTGAACCAGGCAACTGGGATCGCGTAGAAATGACTTCGGTAGCGAATTCTGGTGCACGAATGGCTGGACTACTTGCTGGAGATTATGATTTGATTGAGAACCCTACTGGTGAAGATTTACTGGCTTTGGAAGGTAACTCTGCCTATAGTTACTCAACTATGCCTTCTTGGCGCACCATTTTCTTGATATTGGATGTAGGTAGTGATGTCGCACCAGGAGTGAGGGCTACCGATGGATCAAACCCACTAAAAGATATCAGAGTGAGACAAGCGCTTTCATTATCGATTGATAGAGATGCAATTGTAGATAAATTAATGGGTGGTAATGCAACCGTTGCTAGCCAGTTTGCACCAAGCTATCAAGATGGTGCGGATTCGTCAATGCCAGATATGGCTTACGATGCTGATAAGGCAAGGCAATTACTCGCTGAAGCGGGTTACGAACCTCATCATATTTCTATCGATCTCAGAATGCCAACTGCTAAGTATCAAAATGGTACTCGAGTTGGTCAAGCTATTGCTCAATACTGGTCTCGTATCGGTATTAACGTAACTCTAGTAGCTGAGCCTTGGTCTGTATTTAGAAAGGGTCGTTCAGCTCGTGAGTTGGGTGTGTTTATGTACGGATGGGGTCACCCTCAAGGTCCTGCGCAGATGATTTCATATGCGTTTGGAACTAGGAATAAACCTCTCAACCTAGGTGGTAGTAACTACTCTAACTACTCTAGTCCAGACTTTGATGCAGCAATGACGGCATGGGCAGTAGAAACGGACGAAGCAAAGGCCTTTGAATATAATCAAGCGGCCATGCGTGTAGCTGTTGAGGATTTACCAGGAATACCTCTATACTACCAGCATAGCATCTGGGCTCACACAAGCGACATAAGCGTTATTGGTCGACCAGATGAGCGTACCTTTGCTGACATGGCGACTAAAAATTAGAGACCTTTAGAAGTACACTAAATAGCCCCTCATGCAAGTAATCTGCTACACTTGTGTGAGGGGTTTTTTTATGAACTTTTTGTATCTAAAGTTTAATATAAAAATTACAATTATCCTTTTATAAGATTTACGCATAATGGACTCCTCCACTCAGCCAGAGCGTTTTTGGAGCCTAATTATTATAAAAACCCCACAATTAGAGGCACACAATTCATGATTAAGTACATTTTAAAACGTCTTTGGCACAGCGGCATACTAGCAATCGTCATGTCGTTAATCGTTTTTTTTGGCCTGTACGTGGTTGGTGACCCAGTTGAAATGTTATCGGATGACGAGTTTACCGAGCAGGACAAAATCGAATTAGCCATTGAACTTGGACTTGATAAGCCACTTTATGAGCAATACTTTAGCTATACAGGGGGTATGCTTCAAGGGGACTTTGGTACCTCGTTTGTCTACAATAGACCAGTACTTGATCTCATCATGGAGCGCCTTCCAGCCACAATAGAAATCGCCCTCTTAGCGATGGTTATTGGCCTTGGTATTGGCATCCCTCTCGGAATATTTTCCGGTATAAAAAACAATTCCAGAGCTTCGAAAATAATAAGCTTTTTCACAACCGTAGGTTACTCAACGCCCAATTTTTGGCAAGCCATAATTTTGATTATGGTGTTTGCGGTTTTTTTGCAATGGCTTCCGGCCTCAGGTAGAGGACTTACCAACTCAATGTTTGGTATCGAGTGGGCCTGGTTATCCATTGACGGCTTAAAGCACATGGCTCTCCCGGCAATTAATCTCGCGATTTACAAAATTTGTATGCAGCAAAGGCTTGCTAAGTCTGGAACCCAAGAAATCTTATACCAAGAATATATGACCTTTGCTCGAGCCAAAGGAATAACAAGAAATCGCATTATTAGACGTCACCTTCTTCGCAATATTTTGATACCGATTGTTACCATTACAGGACTAGAAGTGGGAGGACTGATTGCATTCTCTACAGTCACCGAAACAATCTTTTCTTGGCCAGGTATCGGTAAATTATTACTAGATTCCATCCATATGATTGATAGGCCAGTTGTTGTTGCCTATCTCATCCTAATTACTCTGATGTTTGTCTTTATTAATTTTGTTGTGGATGTCATGTATGCATTTCTAGACCCACGTATTCGGCACCAAAAGTAACTACCTATGATTGATTACAAAAAAAAATTAGCTACATTAAGCTTGCAAATAAAATCCATTTTCTCTGGTCACCCAATAGCAATTGCTGGTTTGATTGGCTTTGTTATGTTTGTTTTAATCGCACTTTTAGCCCCATGGATTGCACCACAAAATCCCTACGATTTGATGGTTTTAGACATTATGGATGGACTATTGCCTCCATTATCTAAGCTTGGTAATGGCACTACCTCTTGGCTTGGCACTGACGCACTTGGTCGTGACATATTATCTGCAGTTATGTACGGGTTACGATTAAGTCTTTTTGTTGCATTTGTTGCCACAACTGTTGGTTGCTTAATTGGCGTATTTCTTGGACTTCTAGCAGCGGTCAAAGGTGGCTGGGTAGAGAGTGTTATTATGCGTGCCGTTGATTTAAAAGTGAGCTTTCCAGGCATTTTACTGGCGCTCATGATGTTGGCCATATTCGGAACCGGAGTCGATAAGATTATCTATGCCCTCATTATTGGCGTTTGGGCTAGCAAAGCAAGACTTACTCGATCCTCTGCGCTATCAGAGATGCAAAAAGAATATATTGATGCGGCAAGAATATCCGCTATTCCTAACTGGCGAATTATGCTGAAATTTTTGCTACCTAATAGTATTGCACCAGTATTAGTTATGGTACCAATGTCACTTTCGGGCTGCATCGGTGCGGAAGCAACGCTGTCATTTCTGGGTGTGGGTGTTCCAATCACCGAACCGTCATTGGGATTATTGATCGCCAATGGTAATGACTACCTTCTTTCCGGAAAATGGTGGATTAGTATTTTTCCTGGTGTTGTTCTAGTCTCTCTGGTTTTATGTATTAATGTTGTTGCAGACAGAATTCGTGAACATAATAATCCTTTTTTAAAATCAATGAATATGCAATGAATAATACTCCACTTCTTAAAATAAATAACTTAACAGTCACCTACCCTTTGAATTCTGAAGGGAGTGATGTACTCAAGGCTCTTGATAATACCTCTCTTAAAGTAAATTCAGGACAAATCATAGGAATAGTTGGTGAAAGTGGTGCTGGAAAATCAACTATTGGTAAGGCTATCCTGGGTCTTCTTGACCCGCCAGCAAAACTTGTTAGTGGTGAAATTAGATTTCTCGGAAATTCGCTTGTTGGTTTAAGTGAAGCACAATTCGAATCTTTGCGTGGCAACCAAATCGGCTATATATACCAAAATCCGATGACCGCCCTTAACCCCGTCCTAACAATCGGCGAACAGGTCATAGAGGCCATAGAAGCCAACACCGATATGAGAGGCAAAAATGCTCGAGAATATGCCATTCAGTTGTTAGAACGAGCAGACGTCAGCTTTGCCGAAGATCGGCTTCAAAAGTACCCCCATCAATTATCTGGCGGATTATGCCAGCGCATTGTATTTGCAATCGCAATTGCTGCAAAACCCAAGCTCATTATTGCCGATGAACCAACAACTGCCTTGGATGTTACCGTGCAACAATCGGTACTACAGACTCTGATTAAGCTGAGTCGACAAGAACAGATTGCCATTATTTTAATAACCCACGATATAGGCGTTATAGCAGAAACATGTGACTATGTCTACGTCCTAAGATATGGCAAACATGTCGAGCAAGATACAACAAATAGGGTACTTCAAAGACCAACACAGGACTATACCAGGTCATTAATGGCATCGGTACCTCTGATAGATAAGCGCCTTCACCGTTTCGCTTTAAATGAAGAAGATAATTTGGATGATACCTCTACCGGTCTTCACTATTTGCAAGAAAAACAAACAACACAAGACTCAACAAATGGTCCCATACTGGAAGTTCGTAATCTTTCAAAAATCTTTATTACACCTTCCAGCCTGCTTAAAGCGAAACAGTTATTTACTGCTGTCAAGGATGTAAACTTCACTGTCCAAAGAGGTGAAACTG
This sequence comes from uncultured Gammaproteobacteria bacterium, assembly GCA_913044155.1. The sequence continues at coordinate 660 of CAJWNF010000049.1, read as the reverse complement.
TTGGAATTGTTGGAGAATCAGGTTCTGGTAAATCAACCATTGGAAGAATGATTTTAGGTTTGGAGGATATAACTGAAGGTAGTGTCATTTACCGTGGCAAAGACCTCAAACTAATAACCGATACCAATGAACGTCGGGCACATTGTCTATCCATGCAGTGCATTTTCCAAGATCCATATTCCTCGCTCAATCCACGCATGACGGCCGGAGAAAACATCACCTATGGTTTGCGAGTTCACAAAATGATTAGTTCAGGTGATGCTAAATCACTGGCTCAAGAACTTATGGCTTTGGTTGGCTTGCCACGTAAAGATGCTGAAAAGTTGCCACATGCTTTTTCTGGCGGCGAAAGGCAAAGGATTGGTATAGCTCGAGCTCTGAGCTATCGTCCTGATTTTATTTTTTGTGACGAACCTACCTCTGCACTGGATGTCTCTGTTCAAGCTAATTTGCTTAACCTGTTAAAGGACTTACAAGAAAAATTTTCCCTGACGTTGCTTTTTGTGAGCCACGATCTAGCTGTCATTAGACAAATGTGCGACAGAGTGATTGTGATGAAAGAAGGCGAAGCTCTAGAATCTGATAGCAATGACAATATTTTTGAGCACCCAAAACACCAATACACCCGCTCTCTTCTTGACGCTATGCCTAAATTTAAAG
>CAJWNF010000048.1 GCA_913044155.1 uncultured Gammaproteobacteria bacterium | reverse complement strand
TGGATGAGACATATAAGGTTGCCATAACAAGATTGGGAGATAAAGTAAGGGTGGCTGGTACTGCCCAACTAACAGGCCATAATCTAGACTTAAGACAAAAATCGCGTAACACTATTCGGCACTCTTTTGGCGATCTATTTCCTCAGGCAGCAGACATGAATAGTGACGATGAGTTTTGGACAGGATTAAGGCCAATGACCCCAGATGGACCGCCAATCATTGGCAAAACACCTTATTCCAATTTATATCTTAACACAGGACATGGTACGCTTGGCTGGACCATGTCGGCCGGCTCAGGAAAACTAATTGCCGACATTGTTTCAGATAATGAGCCAAAAATCGAATTAGAGGGTCTTGGAATGAATCGCTATCCATTTGCCAACTAGTATTTATTAATTTATGGCTAGAGCATGCACCGCTATAATCAATCTTGAATCCATAAAGGATAACTTTCTTTATGCCAAATCTCTGGCGCCTTCTTCAAAAGCAATTGCAGTTATAAAGGCTGACGCATATGGCCATGGATCGATTAGAGTAGCAAAACACCTGGACAATGTGGCCGATGCCTTTGGCGTTGCCTGTATCGAAGAAGCTTTGGAATTGAGAGAATCTGGCATAGAAAATACGCCGATCTTGCTTCTTGAGGGAATATTTGAGCTTAGCGAGCTTTCTCTGGTTGAAGAACTCAATTTAATGACTGTCGTCTGTAACTCGATGCAACTGGAATGGCTAGTTAAGGCAAAACTTGCAAAACAGATTACAGTATTTGTCAAATATGATTCAGGAATGTGTCGTCTTGGCTTTCATGAAAAAGAATTTTATCAGGCAATTAAGTTACTTGAAAATAGTGCCAACGTTAATAAAATTGTATTAATGACGCACTTTTCTAAAGCCGATGAGCCTTACGACATATTTACTCAGAAACAAATTGACAGCTTTAACAAAATTGTAGCTTCAACTGGACATCAATCCTCAATTGCAAATTCTGCTGGTATAGTCGCTTGGAGGAACTCTCACAAAAACTATAACAGGCCAGGGATAATGCTCTATGGATCGTCACCATTTAGTGAGGCGAGATATCAAAAAAACTTAATCCCATCGATGACATTGTCATCTGAGCTTATTTCAATAAAGCATTTCGAAAAAGGACAAGGTATCGGCTACGGCTCACGTTTTGTTTGCCCTCAAGACATGTTGATTGGAGTAGTCGCAGCAGGTTATGCAGATGGCTACCCAAGGCATGCCAAAGACGGTACACCGGTATTTATTAATCACACTAGGTCAAGAATAGTGGGCAGAGTTTCGATGGACATGTTGACTGTTGATCTTACAAATATCCCCAACCCACAAATCGGCGACAAAGTTGAATTGTTTGGCAACAACATAGCAATCAATGAGGTGGCTGAATATTGCAACACAATCTCTTATGAAATAATGTCTAAAATTACTAGACGGGTATATAAAAAATATATCTCCAATTAGAATCTTATAGCTACAAATTTCTCTTTGAGAGATAAATGCTAGATCTAAAGATTTAGAGCTTGATAATGGTATTATTTAATTAGAAATATAGACAAGACTAGCTTTATTCATGATTACAGAAAGTCAAATAAAATCTTTTAATAAAAATGGCTATTTAGTTATTGATGATTTTATGGACAGCAATCAAAGAAACCTTTTAATTGATCGTGCAAGTTACTTGATCGAAAAATTTCAGCCGCCATCGAGGCGCACGATTTTCACTACAAATGAGCAAGAAAGAGCTAGCGATGATTATTTTTTAGGTTCAGGTGACCAAATACGTTTTTTCTTTGAGGAAAAGGCGATAGACAAGGATGGCAATCTAACTGTACCCAAGCAGGTAGCCATTAATAAAATTGGTCACGCCCAACACATACTAGACCCTATATATAAAAAAATAACCAAAGAGCTAGGTCTTACTGGATTGGCAAAGCAACTTGGCATGAAAAAACCAAGAGCTTTGCAATCAATGCATATCTTCAAGCAACCAGGAATTGGAGGTGAGGTTGGACTTCATCAGGATTCAACTTTTTTGTATACTGAACCTATGAGTTGTATTGGGTTTTGGTTTGCCTTAGAAAAAGCCGATAGAGAAAATGGTTGCCTTCAAGCGTTAACTGGTGGACACAAAACTCCACTAAAGAAACGCTTTCACTTGTCATCTAACGGAGGTACAGAATTTGATATTTTGGATGAGGAACCTTGGCCCAAAAAGCCCCTAGATATATTTGAAGTTGAAGCTGGCACTTTAATTGTATTGCATGGACAATTGCCCCACTATAGTGCCGCAAATAGTTCTTCAAAATCTCGTCAAGCTTTTACCCTTCATTTTGTAGATCAGAATAGCCATTATCCAGAGGACAACTGGTTACAATCAAACTATCAGTAGATAGTATATATTTCATTCCGTTTGTGATTCTATAGCCTCTTCAGCTATCACTTCCATAGCGACCGTACTAGGTCGATGCGTCATAACCTGGAAGTTTGCCTGATCAGTATCTTCAACATCCTTATGAACAAACATCATTAGAAGGACAATAACTGCAATTGTGATGTGCACAATACCTAAAAACAATAAAAAACCAAACTGATCAAAACTACTGAGAAAGAAACTTACAGTGAGCGGACCTAGTGCCGCAAAAACACTATAAACAAGAACTATCGTTCCGCTTGCACTAATCATTTGTTTTGGCTCTAAGCGATCGTTAGTTTGAGCCACACCTATAGAATATAAAGGTAAAGTGCTAGCACCTATTAAACCGTTAATTAATAAGAAAGCGGTTGTATTGAATTCGAAAATAGCTAAAACTATACAAATACCTATGACACCGGCACAACATAATAGAATAACCTTTCTGCGATCAATTTTATCAGAAAGCCAGCCTAGTGGCCATTGAGAGAGAGCTCCAAAGCCGATAAATAATGTCATAAAGATTGCTGTTTCAGATATAGACAATCCTGACTTGATTGCATATATTGTTCCAACCCCAAAAAATCCAGCAGAAGCAAGTGCAGAAAAGCCTACAGTAATTATTCCTGAAGGTGAGGCTCGCCATAAATCTCTCACATTCAATGTTTCCTGGATTTCATTATCTGGAGCTTTAATATTAGCCAAAAGAATTGGTATTAAAGAAATAGACAGCAAGATAGATGCTAATATAAACAAATTAACGCCTGCAGGATTGTCAACGACAAATAAGCCTTGCCCTAGAGCTAAACTACCCCAGACAACAATCATATGCATCGAGAAAATTTGCCCTCGATTCTCGTTAGATGAGATAGAGTTTAACCAACCCTCAACAATAATCATGATTCCTGCGATACAAAAACCTGAAAGGAAGCGAGAAATAAACCAAACTGGTGGCTCAATAAATAGTATCTGAATCAATATCGCAGTTGATGCGATCGAGGCATAGGCGGCATATGTTCTGATTTGGCCAGTTTTTTTAATTTGTCCAGGAGACAAAAGGGAGCTAAAAAGAGCGCCAACGAAATATCCAGACATTACCAAACCGGTAGTTATAACAGAGAAACCCTCAAAATCAGCACGCCAACTACTTAGTGTGCCCTGAAGGCCGTTACCTAGTCCAATAAAAAGAACCCCAAGAAATAGTGGCCAGGTTGTTCGTAATACAGAATTTAACATATCAATCTAGTGCGTTATATATAGTCAATAAAAATACAAATATATTACTGTAACTTATTATGACATAATAAAAAATTGGGCATTTTAATATATTTTCTAAGTAATAAATATAAAACATGGTAAAAGTTTTTTATGACATCAAATGACCAAAATAGTTGGATAATTTATATTCTTGAATGTTGTGATGAAAGTCTATACTGCGGCATCACAAATGACATTGAAAGAAGACTGAAACAGCATTCTGGAGAGTTAAAAGGCGGCGCTAAATATACCCTCTCAAGACGACCCTGTAATCTGGTTTATCTAGAAACATCCGCGAACCGAAAAGAAGCCTTAATAAGAGAATTTGAGATCAAACAAATGTCAAAATCTCAAAAAAGAGAATTGATTAAGACATGACCGATAGTCACGTTTAAAAGTTAAGACTATTGATAAGTTAGCTGTAATGAGCGGAGTTCATTCAGTACCATTTCTGAATGGCCTTTAGGCTTAACGGAGTGATATATTCTCGCAATTTTCCCTTGAGGATCAATGATAAAAGTATTCCTTTTGGACACCTTAAAAATTAAGTCATCAAAAGAATCATACTGCTTCGAAATATATCCAGACTCATCAGAAAGCAACGAAAACGGAATTTGATATTTTTCAGCAAAATCGACATGAGATTCGACACTATCTACGCTTATACCTAAAACAACAGCTTTGCTTGCTATGATACGCTCTGTTGCATCTCGAAAATCACACGCTTGTGTTGTACAGCCTGGCGTGTCATCTTTAGGATAAAAATAGAGCACAACCCACCTACCTTTATAATCGCCTAAGGATTGCAATACATTAGATTGATCTCTGAGAGTAAAGTTAGGGGCTATGTCGTTAACTTTCAAATCAGCCAATGTGCATGTTGACAATAAAATCAAAATGATAAATACTTTTAGATTTATTTTTATTTGAAGATAAAGGGTCAAACCTACACTCCTTTACTTGTAGATACTGGAGCTTGATTATATAACTTCGTTATATTTGGTAAGGAGTTTTTACTGGTTTAACGTTCTAAATGGATGACTTTATCTTGATTTGAATTTTGCATAGCGCTATGGTACCAAGCTTTAGCTTTATTAAATTGCTTCTCATTGGTGTTGAGTCTTCTATAAAAATCACTCTTTTTAGTAGTATTAACTGAATCTTGTTTGTTAGATTGATTATTCATATAAATTAACATTTTCTAATTTGGAGCATCTGCTGGTGGAAGGAGCGTCCACCAGCTTCAGCTTGTACCTCAATTACCACCAGGAGAGGAAAGTGGCAAGGGTGTTCGAGGTTCTTTTTGCTCGCTTATTAATAAATCCAATAAATACAGCGCTTTATTGAATTGCAGGGCATTAATTTCTTTTTTAACGGTTAAGGCCCTTGATTCAATCGTTATTGTGATATCATCAGATTCAAGTTCTCTAGCCTTAAATATAGTCCTAACAAGTTTTATATTTTTTGACAGTGTCCGAAACATATATCCACCAATATTAAACAATGACTTTATTTTTACGCTCCAATTTCGAATGTCAAATGTTTTATAAGTGAATTTTTGGTGAAGATTTTATGAAGATACTTCAGTTTGATGTGTTTTTAACTACAATAATTATTTTTAGCTACAATATCCAATATGCAAAATATATTGATAATAGAAGATGACAAAACAATTGCTGAAAGTATAGCCTTTGTACT
>CAJWNF010000047.1 GCA_913044155.1 uncultured Gammaproteobacteria bacterium | reverse complement strand
TATATAAGATTTCGGCATAAATATTTTTTAGCTTTTTATCCTTAGGATCTAGATATTTAAGCCCAACATCAGGAGCTATATTTAATTTGTTTAACTGTTGAGAAGTCTTCGTTTCGTCACCAAGAAGGATGATTTGTGCGATTTTCTTTTTCGAGATATTTATTGCGGCCTGCAGAACCCTTTCATCGTTTGATTCTGGTAGCAATATGCGAGTAAACTTATTTTGAGCTTTTTTGGTTAGTTTGTTTAGTAATCTGTTGTCGAATCCGTAACCGGAAATAAATGTGCCTTTGCCATGTTGGCGATACAAGACGTTAATATTTTCTAATTTATCGACCGCTTTTCTAATTGTACCAATACTAACACCGAGCAATTTTGATAGTTGAGATTCGGAGGGAATTAAATCTCCATTAGTAAGATTACCGTTTTGTATTTCCTGATTGATATACTCAATTACTGTTTGGTAGAGTTTTTTGCTCATTCATATTTCTCAACTTAAACGAAATAATTTGATATAAATATAACACTATTAATTTTACAGTAAACTCATATATATGAGTTAGCTGATTTCATTTATCTATGCAATCTATTAATACTGTATAACGTAAAGCAAACAATCTTTTATGGTATGACAACTTTTGCTAAGTTAGATCTCAAGTTATTTAATAACAACCTCCTTTTATTTTCATTAAACCTGCTGATAGGCCCTGAAGCTACCAAAGCGCCAACAAATATATTGCTTTTAGAAATAACTGGAACAGCTATAGCAAATAATGATGGGTTATGTTCATTGATCGATAGATAGAAACCCTTATCTCTAATGTCTTTATAGAATCCACTTTTGTCTTCACCCCTTTTGCCATATGCCATGATTACTCTTCCAGATGCACCGCGATTTAGTTTGAGCCTTGTGCCCTGTTCAATGTTGTGCCGTAAATTATCTCGTGAATGGGCTCTGTATAGACAAATACGTTCACTATCTTCTTCAACAAAAAAAGATATTGTTTCACCAGTTTTATCTCGAATAATGTCGACAATAGGTCGAATCTGGTCTAGCTGATTGCTATGGGTATAAATTGCACTTAAATAGATCGGTTGTGTGCCAATGACATATTTTTTATTTCTTAGCCGAGAAACATAACCGTACTCCTCGAGTGTTGAAAGAATGCGATAAGTGGTGGACAGATTAAAATTTAACTTTTCACTAATCTCTCTGAGACTATATTTAGGTCTTTCAAATGAAAAAATAGAGAGTATTTGTAAACATTTCTCAATAGAATTGTACTTTTTTTCAGGTCCTTCAGTTCCCATAAAATATTCATAATATGAAAATTAGTAATTATATAGTGAAATTTATTGTAAATCTAGTATTAATATTGGTAATATACAATTTAATCAAAATAACTATAAATATCGGGAGTAATAAAATGAACAGAAAAGAACAGGCCAAACTTTTAAAGGCTGAATGGCAAGATAACCCACGCTGGAAAGACGTAAAAAGAACCTATTCAGCTGAAGATGTTGTTAGGTTGCGTGGCTCAGTTCAACCAGAATACACCTATGCCCGCCAAGGCGCTGAAAAACTGTGGCGTCTAATTAATGGCTCATCAAAGAAGGGCTATGTAAATTGTATGGGCGCGATTACTGCCGGTCAAGCGATGCAGCAAGCGAAAGCTGGGATTGAAGCAATATATCTCTCTGGCTGGCAGGTAGCTGCAGACGGCAACACCTCTGAAACGATGTATCCTGACCAGTCGCTATATGCATATGACTCTGTTCCTACTATGGTACGTAGAATCAACAATACATTCAAAAGGGCTGACGAAATTCAATGGTCTCGAGGCATAGAAAATGACGACAAAGATTTTATTGATTATTTTCTACCAATCGTTGCTGACGCCGAGGCCGGCTTTGGTGGAGTACTAAATTCATTCGAACTAATGAAAAATATGATTGTAAATGGTGCGGCAGGTGCGCACTTCGAAGACCAATTAGCAGCAGTAAAAAAGTGTGGCCATATGGGAGGTAAGGTTCTAGTGCCAACACAAGAAGCGGTCCAAAAACTTGTCTCTGCTCGACTCGCTGCAGATGTAATGGATGTTCCTACAGTGTTATTGGCAAGAACGGATGCTGAAGCTGCAAACCTTCTTACTTCTGACGTGGATTCATATGACGCTCCATTTGTAACCGGTAAAAGGACATCAGAAGGCTTTTTTGTGGTGAAGAATGGACTAGAGCAGTCAATATCACGTGGCTTGGCATATGCTCCATACGCTGATTTAGTTTGGTGTGAAACTGGCAAACCTGATTTAGGTTTTGCCCGTGAATTTGCCGAGGCGATACTAAATGAAAATCCTAGCCAATTATTGGCATACAACTGCTCACCTTCATTTAACTGGAAGAAGAATCTAACTGATAGTGAAATCAATACATTTCAAGAAAAAATTGCTGAAATGGGTTATAAATACCAATTTATCACCTTAGCTGGTATCCATAATATGTGGTATAACATGTTTGATTTGGCTTATGACTATGCCAAAGGGGATGGAATGAAGCACTATGTGAATAAGGTTCAGGAGCCAGAATTTGCAGCCTCCAAGAAGGGCTATACATTTGCCTCACATCAACAAGAGGTAGGCGCTGGATATTTTGATGATGTAACAACCGTTATACAGGGTGGCAAATCATCTGTCACTGCACTGTCTGGATCAACTGAGGAAGAGCAATTCTGATTGATAGAAGCCCAAGATCAATTTAATCTTACAAATTATGACTATTTTTCATTAATCATTTTGATTATGCTAAACAAGAACTTAGATTCAATCGCATTTGTTATTGCCAAAAAGATCTTGGGTGGATTCGATCAGCACTATCTAAACATGCATAAGGCATCGATTGAGGCAAAACGATGCTTTGAAAACATGGAATGGGAAAAAATAGAAAACGATTCAAAGCTAAGAATGAATTTCTATGAAAAACAAGTTAAGAGGTTTTGTAAGATTCTAAAAAATGAGTTAATTAAAGAATTTAATGACGGGAAAGTAGATTCAATAGACGAAACGTCGAGTTTAGGGAAATTCAACTCCAAGTTTTGGAAAAGCACTAAGCTGCGCTATGTAGAACAAATAACGGGTCATAATCAACCAGAGCTAGCTGAAACTTTCTACAACTCAGTTTTTTGTCGGCTGTATGCTAGACGATTCTACAACAACCAATATATATTTACTAAGCCATGTGTTTCGCTCAATTACATAGATTTGGACGATCCGGTGATTGAGAGTTATTTTATTGAACCTGGCCAGTTAAATAAAACCTTTACCCAGATTCTAAAAAGTTTTTCATTTAACTGTAATTTTAAAAGCCTCAAGCGTGATGCGAGTCGTTTAGAAGAGCAATTTTATCAACAGGTTGGCAGGTTAACTAATGATGTCTTTGAAATTCAAGTCATTAATACACCTTTTATTAGAGGAAAAGGCGCCTATATTGTTGGCCAAATCGTGTCACAAATTGATGCTGACCAGCCGATACTAATAGCGCTACTTAATGATAAGGAAAATAAACTCTATGTAGACACCTTGCTAACTGATGTAACCAGCATTTCAGTCGTTTTTGATTTCTCCCGCTCGTACTTCTTTATCACCACAAACTACCCTTCTGCTATTGTCGAATTTTTAAAAGATTTGCTTCCTAGTAAAACTAGGGCTGTTTTATATAGCTCCTTGGGGTTCCATAAACATGGAAAAACTTTGCTATATAGGCATTTTTTAAAATACTCCAATATCACCAATGAAAAATTGTCAATTGCTCCAGGCATTAAAGGGTTGGTTATGTCGGTTTTTACCTTTCCTATGTTTCCGTATGTCTTTAAGGTAATAAATGATCATTTTGCGCCACCAAAAATTGGCACCAAAGAAATGGTTAAGGATAAATATTTCTTTGTGAAAAATCACATTCGAGTGGGTAGACTTGCAGATACTTGGGAATTTTCTAATGTAGCTTTCCCAATAAAAGATATTGATAAAAAGTTGCTAAAAGAATTAAAAAGCAAGATAGCGTCTAATATAGAAATAGAAGGTGAACTACTAATCATCAAGCATATGTATATAGAAAACAAAATGACTCCACTCAATCTTTATCTGGAAACGGCTAATAAAGAGCAGCAGTATCATATTGTTAATGATTACGGCAGAGCTATAGATGAACTAATTAATGCCGATATCTTCCCGGGAGATATGCTGACAAAGAATTTCGGGGTTACCCGACAAAACCGCGTTGTTTTTTATGACTACGACGAGATAACGAGAATGAACAAACCGGTATTCAAAAATATTCCAGAACCCAAAACTCATGAAGAAGAGATGGCTTCAGAGCCATGGTATTACGTTGCTCCAGATGACGTTTTTCCAGAAGAATTTAAATACTTCATGTTGCCAAATAAATATATGAAAGATACCTTCAATGATAAATATCAAAAGCTTTTGGATCCTGATTACTGGATCTCTATTCAAAAAAAGATCAACAAAGACGGCGTAATGGATTACTTTCCCTATGGTTTAGAAAAAAGAATGTCAACAATCTATGGAGATTAAGATGGGCTATAAAACTTGCGACATATCAGATCAACTGCACCCACAGGTTCAATATTTAGAACCTAAATATGTTTCATATGGCGCAAAAGACATCTTTTCTGGAAGAATCGTTACTGTCAAATGTTTTGAAGATAACTCGTTTGTTCGTGACACTTTGAGCTTGAATGGGAAAGATTCAGTTTTGGTTGTCGATGCCGGCGCCTCTATGAATTGTGCTATGTTGGGAGACCAGCTTGCTTCAATGGCAATAAGCAATAAGTGGGAAGGTATTTTAATCAACGGACTGATTAGAGATTCAGAACAAATAAATCAGATGGATATTGGTGTTCGCGCACTTGGTGTGCACCCACTTAAAAGCGTAAAAAGAGGTATCGGTGAAAAAAATTTAATGCTTAATTTTTCTGGAGTAAACTTTACCCCCGATGAGTATCTATATGCTGATGAAGACGGAGTTGTTGTCGTTAAAGAAAAGGTGAAAATATGAAAAGAATTAATCGCATCATTGAGAACCTGAATATTGATCATAATTTTTATGATTTTATTGATAAAGAGGTTTGTAAAGGTTTAGAAATTACATGTCAAGATTTCTTTAAGTCGTTATCAGAAATTTTGCTTGAACTAGAAAATGAAAATTTCGAGCTGCTAAACAAGAGAGACTTATTGCAAGCCAAAATTGATAGCTGGTTTCGCCAAAATAGCAACAATACAGATCCAATTGCCTACAAAAACTTTCTCAAGGATATTAGCTATATTGTTCCTGAAGTGACTGACTTTTCAATTGAAGTCGATAATGTTGATGA
>CAJWNF010000046.1 GCA_913044155.1 uncultured Gammaproteobacteria bacterium | reverse complement strand
TGAGAAATTCTATCTTTGGTGAGTTTTCTGTTTGGGACAATAAAAAAATAAATCCCGACGATACAGCCTATACTTCAGAGGAAATTGAACTGCACACAGATTCAACCTATGTGCATGATGCGCCTGGATTACAAACCTTGCATTGTCTGCAAAAAGATTCGCAAGGTGGTGAAAATCAACTGGTTGATGGGATGGCAATAGCTGAATTAATGAGAAGAGAATTTCCTCAAGCATTTAATATTTTATGTAAGGTCCAAGTTCCTGGTCGTTATATAAGGTCTGATGCTTATTTAGAAACTCATCGACCTGTCTTTCGGGTAAATAATGATGGTGAGATTATTCAGGTCAGTTTTAATAACCATGACCGTGCTCCGTTTAGACTAGAGCATGATGAGATGGAGAGTTTTTACGAGGCATATGGAATATTCCACCGCTTAGCTCATGATAAAGAACGACATTTTGAATTTTTACTTGAACCGGGCAATATACTCACTTTTGATAACTGGAGACTTCTTCATGGACGCTCAGCATTGACTGGATATAGGCAACTTTGCGGCGGGTATCATAATCGTGAAGATTTTGAAAGTCTAATTAGACTAAGTTAAATTAGACTTTTTATAATGATAAAATCTAAACTAGGGATTAACTAATAGCAGTAATTAATTATGATTGAACAAGGGCTCCAACAAGAAATAAATTTAGTAATGACAGAAGCGAGAAATCGTCGCTTAGAGTTTGTTACTGTTGAACACTTGCTTCTTGCCTTGCTCAATATGGATGATGTAGTTAGTTTCCTGCGCGCTAAGCGTGTAATTATTGATGAGTTACGTGTAGAACTTGAGCAATATATAGATACCCATACTCCGATAATTTCAGAAGATGCAGAAATAGATATTGTACCGACGGTTGGCTTTCAAAGAGTTCTTCAACGCAGTGTTTATCAGGCGCAATCGGCACAGAAAAATTCAGTTAATGCAATGAATGTTTTTGTTAGTATTTTTTCAGAAAAAGAGTCGCACGCTGTCTATATGCTGAAACTTAACAACATCTCGAGATTAGATGTCATGGAAAGTATCTCTTCTCAGGTAGTTGATGTTCCTACAGAGAAAACAAAAAAAGTCGGTACTGAAAAACAAAAGAAACCTTCCTCTTTAGAGTCTTATACGACTAATCTGTGCGAAAAAGCGCGCCTTGGAAAAATTGACCCATTGCTTGGTAGAGAAGAAGAAGTCCTAAGAACTGTACAGGTTTTATCTAGAAGAAATAAAAACAATCCATTACTTGTTGGTCAGGCTGGCGTTGGTAAAACTGCTATTGCGCAAGGTTTAGCAAAAAGAATTGTCGATAACAAGGTGCCAGAAGTGCTCAAGAAAACCACAATCTATTCTTTAGATGTTGGTGTATTGATTGCAGGTACCAAGTACCGTGGCGATTTTGAGAAGCGCTTAAAGTCGGTGTTATCCGATCTAAATAAACAGAAAGACTCGATACTCTTTATAGATGAAATTCACACACTTATCGGTGCGGGGAGTGTTTCAGGTGGTTCTTTAGATGCATCGAATCTGCTAAAACCTGCATTGGCCGATGGAACTCTTAAGTGTATTGGCTCAACGACCTATGAAGAGTATAGAAAGATCTTTGAAAAAGACCATGCATTAGCGCGACGTTTTCAAAAAATTGACATTGAAGAGCCTTCTGTTACTGACACAATAAAGATTCTTCATGGATTAAAGAAATATTATCAAGATTACCACAACGTTAAGTATTCTGCCGCCGCTTTAACTACAGCGGTGGAATTAACACATCGCCATATTGGCGACAGACGTTTACCAGATAAAGCGATAGATGTTATTGATGAGGTTGGTGCTCTACAACAAATTCTGCCAAAATCGAAACGTAAAATCAATATTGGTGTTTCTGATATAGAGAATATTGTTGCCAAACTTGCCAGAATACCTTCGCGCCAAGTAAGCAGTGACGATAAGTCACAACTCAAAACACTTGATGATGAACTTAAGTTGGGGGTTTTTGGCCAAGACAGAGCTGTTGAGACGCTTTCTACTGCGATAAAATTGTCTCGTTCAGGTTTGGCGCCAGTTGAGAAGCCAATGGGTTCTTTCTTGTTTGCTGGTCCTACCGGTGTTGGAAAGACAGAAATATGCAAGCAGCTCTCTCGTATTATGGGGGTCAAGTTGCTACGCTTTGATATGTCAGAATATATGGAACGTCATTCAATTTCCAAACTTATCGGTTCACCACCAGGGTATGTGGGTTATGACGAAGGAGGATTATTGACAGAAGCAGTTAACAGTAATCCATATGCTGTTTTGCTTTTGGATGAAATTGAAAAAGCGCATCCTGATGTATTCAACCTGCTATTGCAAGTTATGGACCACGGCCTGTTGACAGATGCAAATGGTCGTGAGGTTGATTTTAAGAATATCATTCTTGTAATGACTTCTAATGTTGGTGCCCATAGTGTCCAACGCGCATCTATTGGATTCAATGAACAAGATCACTCACTAGATTACGAAGGCGAACTTAAAAAAACTTTTACCCCGGAATTTAGAAATCGACTCTCAGAGATTATTTACTTCAATACCCTGAGTGAAGAAGTTGTAATCTACGTAGTCAATAAGTTCTTGTTTGAACTTGAGAATGTGCTTGAAGAAAAGAATGTTTCATTAATTGTTTCTGATTCAGCCAGAAAATGGTTCGCAAAAAAAGGTTATGATAACAAGATGGGCGCCCGTCCAATGGAACGCCTAGTAGAAAGAGAGATAAGAAAACCTCTTGCAGATGAGCTTCTTTTTGGAAAATTAAGTGAAGGTGGTACTGTAAAAGTTAGCGTTAAAAAGGATAAAATCGCCTTAGAAATTTCTTAATGAGAATTTTAGTCAGCAACGATGACGGCTATCAGGCCGAAGGCATCAAACAACTTACTCAAACTCTTAGTGAAATAGCTGAAGTTGTTGTTGTTGCTCCAAATGAAAACAAATCAGCTGCTAGCAGTTCATTAACAATTGGTAAGCCGCTAGAGCCTATTCAAATTGATGAAAATGTTTTTGCTATTGATGCCACACCGAGTGATTGTGTCCACCTTGCATTATGCGGTTTTCTTAAAGAGTCAATTGATCTTGTAGTAACTGGTATTAATTTAGGTTCAAACTTGGGAGACGATGTTATCTACTCTGGAACGGTAGCTGGAGCAATAGAAGGGCGATTCTTAGGTCTTCCCTCTATTGCTATATCACTTACTGGTTGGAAATGCGAACACTTTGAAACCGCTGCAATTATTGCTAAGAGACTAGTGGAGAAAATCGAAAAGGCGCCACTATCGCACAATACAATTATTAATGTCAATGTTCCAGATGTTCCCATTGAAGAAATCAAAGGTATTAAGAGCACTCGTCTTGGCAATCGTCACATGTCTGAACCGAGCATTCAAGATCAGAACGACCCCTCTCTATATTGGATAGGTGAGAATGGGCCAGAGGCTGACAATGGCGAAGGAACCGACTTTTATGCTGTCACTAATAATTTTGTTTCTGTGACACCGCTACAGATAGATTTAACAAAATACTCTGAAGTGAAGCAAGTTTCCGATTGGCTTAAGGATCTTGATTATTGACTCCAAGTATCTCTTAACCCGACAGTTTTATTAAATACTAGGTCATCTGACTGGTTATCACGACAAAAATACCCTTCTCTTTCAAATTGATAGGCTATTTCAGGCTTTGCATTTAACATTTCTGGCTCTACAAAGCCTTTCCTAATTATAATTGATTCGGGGTTTATGGCAGAAGTTGGGTCGTCGAGACCACCTGGATTAGGGTTTAAAAATAGTCGGTCATAAATTCTAAACTCAGCTTTAATTGATTTACTCGCTTCAACGAAGTGGATTACTCCCTTGACTTTTCTCCCGTTAGAAGGATTCTTGCCCAATGTTTCGGGATCGTAAGTGCAGTATACGGTGGATATGTCGCCATTTTCATTATATTCAACACGATTAGCTTTAATTACATAAGCATTTCTTAAGCGCACCTCTTTGTCCAGTGCTAAACGTTTATATTTATTGTTAGGTGATTTTTCCAAGAAGTCCTCTTTATCAATATATAAATTACGACTAAAGAAAATTTTCCGTTTACCCATTTCTTTATTTTGCGGGTGAATTAGGGCTTGCAGAGTTTCTAATTTATTTTCAGGATAGTTTTCAATCACCAGTTTGATTGGATTTATTACTGCCATTGTTCTAGGTGCAATAACATTAAGGTCATCTCTAATAGAAGCTTCAAGAATTCCAACATCAGTAATACTATCGACTTTTGAGATTCCAATGCGTCGGGCAAAATCTCGGATTGAAGCAGGTGTGTAGCCACGACGGCGCATGCCAGATAGAGTTGGCATTCTTGGGTCATTCCAACCTGATACGAGCTTGCTTTCAACCAGTTTTTGCAGCTTTCTTTTTGACATAACTGTATATTCAAGATTTAGACGTGAAAACTCATACTGGTGGGGTCTGTCTGGTTTATTGAATTCATCCAAATTTTCTAATATCCAATCATATGGTCTGCGATTGTCTTGAAACTCTAGAGTACATAGAGAATGTGTTACTCCTTCAATTGCATCCCCGAGGCAGTGAGCGAAGTCATACATTGGATAAATGCACCACTCATTTGCTGTTTGATGGTGGCTATCAAAGCGAATTCGATAAAATATTGGGTCTCGCATACACATAAAACTTGAGGACATATCGATCTTTCCTCGAAGGACACATTCCCCTTCTTTAAATCCACCTTCTTTCATTTTCGTAAAAAGAGCTAAGTTTTCTTCAATTGGTGTATCCCGATAAGGGCTATTTTCCCCTGTTTCTGTAAGTGTTCCGCGATACTTTCTTGCTTCATCAGCACTTAAAAAACAAACATAAGCAAGTCCTTTGCTTACAAGTTCTGTCGCATATTGATAGAATTTTTCGAAATAGTCTGAGCTGTATTTAACTTTATCATGCCACTCAAACCCTAGCCAACTTACATCTTTTTTTATGGATTCTACGTATTCAATGTCTTCTTTGGCAGGATTGGTATCATCAAATCTAAGATTACACCATCCGTCATAATCTTTAGCAGTTCCAAAATTAAGACAGATTGACTTTGCATGGCCTATATGGAGATAGCCATTCGGTTCAGGTGGAAAGCGAGTTATGACAGATTCATGCTTGCCAGAAGATAGATCTTCGTTAATTGTATTGCGGATAAAGTTGGTCGGTTTTTTGCTTGAGGTTTCAGAATTCATTTTGATTATTTCTGGCAGTAATAAAAGCGCTACAAAATTATATCATTAATCAATGAATTTAATATCTAGAGCTTTGATTGTAAATGCCATAGTAAAATAGTTTTTCATGAAAATAGCAATAGTTAAACTGTCTTCATTAGGTGATATTGTTCACTCTATGGTTGTCCTGCAATTTGTTAAAAAACATT
>CAJWNF010000045.1 GCA_913044155.1 uncultured Gammaproteobacteria bacterium | reverse complement strand
AACGTGAAGGTATAAAGGTTATCTATCCTAGTAAGCAAACTTGTTGCGGCCAACCCGCTTTCAATTCAGGCTACAGAAAAGAGTCCTTGCCAGTTGCAAGATCACTGATTAAGTGTTTCCCAAAAGATATACCGATTGTAATCCCTTCCGGGTCTTGCGCTGGAATGATCAAACATCATTGGTCTGAATTATTCGAAGGCGAGTCAGACATTGAAACGGCATTATCGGTTGCAGAAAGGGTTTACGAGTTGACAGAATTTCTTGTGGATACGCTAAATGTGGAACTAACAGACCTAGGAGAGCCCACTAAAATCGCAATCCACACTTCTTGCGCCTCTAGAAACGAAATGAAAATTGCAGAAAGAATCGAAGACTTGGTTTCGCAACTTTCAAAAGTTGAAGTGCTGGAACAGGAAAGAAAGTCCGAATGTTGCGGTTTTGGTGGAACCTTTGCAGTCAAACAAGCAGATATCTCTGGGGCAATGGTCAAAGACAAGACTGATGCCTTAAAGGCAACTGACGCTTCCTCTGTCATCTCTCAGGATTGCGGTTGCTTGATGAATATCGGCTGCGCACTGGAGAAGCAAAACTCGAAACTCAAAACTCAACATATTGCCGAATTTCTTTGGGATAGGACTCATGCCAAGAACTGAAACCTTCACTGATAGAATTAATGATGCTCTTGATAACGAGCAGCTTCATTCCAATTTTCGTTCAGCCATGAACTATTTGATGGAGAAAAGAAGAGATAAGTTTCCGGACCAGGAAAAACTAGACAATTTAAGAAATATCGCTTCCTCGATTCGATCTAATTCACTTAGCAACCTAGCCGAGCTGCTTATAAAACTTGAAGAGAAATTAGAGAGCAACAATATAAAGGTCCACTGGGCAGAAACAGATCTTGAGGCCAACAATATTATTTATCAAATACTCAAAGATGCCAATGCAAAAACCATTGTCAAGGGCAAATCAATGGTTACTGAGGAGATTGAACTCAATGAGTTTCTTGAAGACAAAGATATCGAGATACTGGAAACGGATTTAGGCGAGTTTCTGATCCAGCTAGCCAACGAAAAACCTTCTCATATCGTTATGCCCGCTATACACAAAAGTCGAAAAGAAATTTCAAAAGTGTTTGCTGAGCATTTCCCCGAGTTCCCATATACAGAAGATGTTGACCTAATTACTCAGCAAGCTCGAAAAATATTGAGAGATAAATTTAGGCAAGCTGATGCTGGAATTTCAGGTGTAAATTTCGCCGTTGCTGAGACCGGCACACTGTGCCTGGTAGAGAATGAAGGCAATGGCAGAATGTGTACTACAGTTCCGCCCTTACATATCGCTGTCACTGGCATAGAGAAGGTGGTTGAAAAGCTCAGCGATGTAGCACCACTTCTCGATATACTAACAAAGTCTGCTACAGGTCAAGAAATTACAACCTATTTCAACATGATTTCGTCGCCTCGACGTGAAGGCGAAAAAGATGGCCCAAAATCGATGCACGTTGTCTTACTCGATAATGGGCGATCAAAAATACACCAAAACAATGAAATGCAAGAAACTTTGAAATGTATCCGTTGCGGTAGCTGTATGAATCATTGTCCGGTCTATACTCAAGTGGGCGGTCATGCCTATGGGACAGTTTATCCGGGGCCGATAGGGATAACTTTGGAGCCACAAAAACAGGGTATCACTCAGCTCGGCGAGCTAACCTCTGCTTGTTCATTGTGTGGCGCATGTGGCGAAGTCTGTCCGGTCCAAATTCCATTACCTAAACTCATAAATAAGTTGCGCTCAGAGGCTGTAGAAGGCAACAATGCAAACGAACTTATCGAGGGTGCTGGCAGTAAGCGAAGTTCATTAGAATTATTGGCATGGAAGAATTGGAGGCTACTATATGGCAACCCATTTTTCTACTCAATATTTTCTAAGGCTGCTACCACACTTGGCTTTATTACTCCAAAAACAATTGGCAAATGGGGCAAATACCGCACCACACCTATACCGTCTAAGCACAGTTTAAAAGAGATGGCAAATAAAGCAGGGTTTGATAATGAATAAAAGTCGCGAAATCATCCTTGAGAGATTAAAAAATAACACTGATAAAACAAGCTATAAGAAAATTGAAGTAACAAAAAAAACGAATGGATGGTCTAAGGAAGAAATGATTTCAAAGCTTAGCGAAAATCTTCAATCATCCAAAGCCGAGACCTACCTATTAAGTGATGCAGAATTAATCGACTGGCTAAATGAAGAGCTGCCAAAAAGAGGTATTAATAACTTACTCATGGGTGCGAGTATTGCAAAACAGATATCTAAAGATATAAATAATGAGATAGAAGTTCTAAAATATGATGACCCATATGAGTCCTGGAGTGAAAAACTTTTCAATGAGACTGATGCAAGTATCACTACAACGATTGGCGCAATAGCCCAGAGTGGCTCTATTGTCTTGCATCCAACGCCTGAAGAACCACGACTTATGTCTCTGGTTCCAGATATCCATATCGCTCTCGTATACGAGGACACTATTTATGAAACCTTTAATCAAATTATTACTAGTCAATATTGGGCGAAAAATATGCCGACCAATGCATTGTTGATTTCAGGTCCCTCTAAAACGGCAGATATTGAGCAAGTATTAGCCTATGGTGTTCATGGCCCTAAAGAATTAATTGTGTTAATATTAACGTCATAGTTATTTAATAAAATTGCCATAATATTATGGATATAACAACACCGGCGCTCGTTTTTCCTGCAATATCTTTACTCTTTATAGCTTATACAAATCGACTTAATTCATTGAGCGTCTTAATCCGCTCAATGACAAAAGATGGCAGCAAAGAGGCGCCATCAAAACAAGCGAAAGATCAACTTGAGATATTGCAAAAGCGCGTCAATTACATCAAAAGAATGCAAGTCTTTGGAATAATAAGTTTTATTTTGTGCCTGTTTACAATTATCTGCCTATATATAGGCCAAGATAGTATTGCCAATTACGTTTTTAGTGTTGCCTTGTTGACGCTTGTTAGTTCTTTATTATTTGCATTGCTTGAAACACTTCAATCTACCCGCGCTCTAGATATCCATCTCAATAATTCTAATTATAAATAGCTCACAATATATAATAATTAAGTAAGATTAGAGCCAATTTAATTACATAATATAGATTTTATTTAATCTAAAACTATGTTGCTTGATTATCTAAAAAAGCATATAAAAAACAAATGGCTTCTTGTTGCTATACCTTTTTTATTTTTTCTTGTTAAAGGTCTAATATGGTTAGCAATATTTTATGGTTTGTGGGACTATATAACAAAGTGATAAAAAAGGCTTACAACTCTGCAAGCCCTAAGGAATATGGTGGGTCGTGAGCGATTTGAACGCTCGACCATCGGATTAAAAGTCCGGTGCTCTACCAACTGAGCTAACGACCCCATAATAAAAACGAGAAATTATACTGAACAAGTTTCCAATAATCAATCAATAATTAGCGAATATTTACGGCCTCTTTGAGGCGCTTTCCAGGTTTGAAAAAAGGCACAAATTTTTCCTCTACTTGAGTTTTTTCACCTGTCTTTGGATTAATTCCAATTCTGCTTTTGCGGTGTCTTTTATAGAATCCACCAAAACCACGAATCTCGACGCCCTTTCCTAAAGCAATTGCCGTGCTTAACTGCTCAAGAATCACTTCGATGGAGCGCTTAGATTCTGGACGCGATAATTTACACTTGTCTGAGATTGTCTCAATAAAATCTGTTTTTTTCATATTTATAAGGCCGCCATAATTTATATAGCGGCCTCGCTTACATTATTTGTCTTTTGCTTCCTTTAGTAAGTCGCCCAGTTTTGAGCCGTTAGAAGTTGATGATTGCTTATTGTAGTCTTTCATCGCTTCTTTCTCTTCAACTGAATCCTTAGCCTTGATGCTTAGTGATAATTTTCTAGCTCTTCTATCGATTTGAGTTATTACAGCTTCAATCTCTTCGCCTTTCTTTAGTAGAGATGATGCATCTTCCACTCTATCTTGTGATATTTCAGATGCCTTCAAGTAGCCACTTACATCATCGGCAAGCTCTACAACAGCGCCTCTTGCATCAACCTCGGCGATAGTTCCTTTAACAATTGAGCCTTTTTTGTTGGCTCCAGCAAACTGTGAGAAGCCATCCTCGCCAAGCTGTTTGATGCCCAAAGAAACGCGTTCTTTTTCTGCATCAATGTTAAGAATAACGACATCAAGTTCTTGGCCCTTTGAATAGGAAGAAACAATTTGATCAGCTGATAGTTTATTCCATGAGATGTCAGCTAAATGGATCAAACCATCGATTCCACCTGGAAGACCAACGAATAGACCGAAATCGGTGATTGACTTTATTGTTACATTGATCTTGCCACCCTTTTTATGATTTGTCTCAAAGGCCTCCCATGGATTCTCTTGTGCCTGTTTCATGCTCAATGAAATTCGGTGTTTTGATTCCTGAACATCTAAAATAACAACTTCAACCTCTTGCCCTAATTTCACAAACTTAGATGGTCTGGCATTTGCATTTGTCCAGTCCATTTCACTGACATGAACGAGACCTTCAACACCCTCTTCAACTCTCACAAATGCACCATAGTCAGTCAAATTAGAAACCACTCCTGAGACTTTTTTGCCCATAGGTAGACGTTCTGAAATGCTATCCCAAGGGCTTGCAGTCAATTGCTTCAAGCCAAGTGACACTCTCATTTTTTCTTTATCAAAGTTAAGCACCTTGACTTTTATTTTGTCGCCAATCGTTAGTTTTTCTGACGGATGATTTACGCGCTGCCAAGAAATGTCTGTGATGTGCAATAAACCATCAACACCACCCAAGTCAATAAAGGCGCCATAATCGGCAAGATTTTTAATCAAGCCTTCTATCTCTTTTCCTTCCTCTAATGTTTCAAGAAGAGCTTCTCTGTCTGCAGAGTTAGCCTCCTGCATGACGGCTTTTCTTGAGATAACAATGTTGTTTCTAACTTCATCCATCTTAATAACGATGGCTTCGATTTCTTGACCTATCAAGAAATCGAAATCTTTGACAGGTCTTACGTCAACCAGTGAGCCCGGCAAAAATGCCTTAATAACTCCTATATCTACTGTCAAACCTCCCTTGACTGAACCTGTGACAACTCCTCTTACAGCCCCCTTAGATTGCATTGCCGCTTCAAGCTCTTGCCACATCTTAATGCGCTTTGCTTTTTCACGAGAAAGCAGGGTGTGACCTAGACCATCGTCAATTGACTCTAGCGCTACTTCAACAACATCACCCTCTACAATTTCTATCTCTCCATTAACATTTGTAAATTCGTTTAATGAAATGAAACCTTCTGACTTTAAGCCAACATTAACAATCGCTTTTTCACGATTCATACTGACCACAGTGCCCATTAATAGAGCTCCAGGTTTTACGTTTTGCTGGATTTCGCTATTCTCAAATAGCTCCGAAAATGATTCTGACATAATTCTTTTGA
>CAJWNF010000044.1 GCA_913044155.1 uncultured Gammaproteobacteria bacterium | reverse complement strand
CTGGTGCATTGATTCGCTCCTTTACCAAGCCAATAATAATTTCATCAGAGACAAGCGCGCCTGAATCCATTACTTTTTTTGCCTCAATACCCAAAGGGGATTCTATTTTTACAGCTGCACGCAACATGTCGCCAGTTGCAATTTGAGGGATGTCAAACTTTTCACAGATGTGACCAGCCTGGGTGCCTTTACCAGCCCCCGGAGGCCCTAATAAAATAATGTTCATAATAAGTATTTTCTATTTCTTATACTTTAAATGGCGGCAATTTTTTTTCAGCTTTGAATTTCTTTAAAACGACGTAATCAGGAAGGCCACTATTATAGGGTGGATAGTCTTCACCATCAATAAGAGGTAATAGATAATCACGACATTTTTTTGTTATATGAAAACCATCTTCTGAAATGTAGTCTTCAGGCATCATTTTTTCGACATTAGCAATATCCTTTAATTCTCCAAAGCCTATCTCCCACTTGTAAGGTTTATTAGAGGTACGAATAATTGCTGGCATTACCGAGTTTTTCCCGGCTAGAGCCATCTCGACTGCAGCCTGACCAAGTGCATAAGCATGTTTAACATCAGAACTTGACGCTAAATGGCGTGCAGAGCGCTGTAAATAATCAGCCACTGCCCAGTGAAATTTGTAGCCAAGCGAATCTTTGATTAGATTTGCCACGACAGGTGCGGCACCGCCTAATTGTGCATGTCCAAAGTCATCCCGGGTTCCTTGTTCTGCCAAGAATCTACCATCTGGCCATTTTGTTCCTTCAGAGACAACAATAGTGCAATATCCAAAATCTTTTACATTATTGTCGACTTTCTCAATGAATGCTTTCTCATTGAAATCAACTTCAGGAAAAAGAATCACAACAGGTATTGAATCATCAACCAGTCCTCCAGCCGCTGCGATCCAGCCAGCATGTCTGCCCATCACTTCAAGCACAAAAATCTTTGTTGATGTGGCAGCCATCGATGACACATCAAAGCTCGCCTCGAGGGTTGAAACTGCAATATATTTCGCTACCGAGCCAAAACCAGGACAGTTGTCAGTTACAGGTAGGTCATTATCAACAGTTTTAGGAATATGAATGGCTTGTATCGGGTAACCCATACTTTCAGAGAGTTGAGAAACTTTCAAACAGGTGTCTGCCGAATCTCCACCGCCATTGTAGAAGAAATAACCAATATTGTGAGCTCTAAAAACTTCAATCAAGCGCTCATATTCAGCTTTATTTTCTTCCAGCGATTTCATTTTGTATCGACAAGAACCGAAACCGCCAGAGGGTGTGTGATTAAGTGCAGCAATATCTTCTTCTGATTCTAATGAGGTGTCAATTAAGTTTTCTGTAAGCGCACCAATAATTCCATTTTCACCCGCATAAACTTTGCCAATTTGACTTGGATAATTGCGCGCTGTTTCGATGACAGCGCAAGCGGTAGTATTAATAACTGCAGTGACACCACCAGACTGAGCGTAAAAAGCGTTTTTCATAAGTATCTTATTATTTAAAGTTAATAATTGAGAACACAGATAAACGATTTAGACAAAAACCTGTTATCTCTAATAGAAAATAAGTATATCAGTTGGTCATAAATAAACTGCCAATTTTACTAAAGCACAGTTTAATTATTTTTTGCGCAGAAAATAGAAAATTAGTCAATATCAATAGGCATAGCTTGAGAAAAGTTTTCGATATTTATAAACCCCGACACTTCTTTGGCATCTAATTTAGAGCTTGGTTTGCTTATTGCAATAATTTGACCAATATTAAATTTGCGAGCGGCATGTAAAACATCTTGTGAATCATCAAAAAAGATTGCACGTTCTTTTTTTAGACCAATATTTCGAGTTAACTCATGCCAAAAGTGTTGCTCTTGTTTCGCAAAACCAAAGTCATGAGAAGAAATGATGTTATCAAAATAATGTTCAATTTTAGTAGCTTGCATTTTTAGTTTAATAGTCTCACGATGAGCATTAGTCACAAGATAGATTTTTTTGTTTATTAACTTTACCTGGGTAAGAAATTCATCCACATTCGGGTGAACCTGAATGAGATGTGAAACATTGCGCTTAAGTTGAACAATGTCTAGATCTAATTTATTTCTCCAGAAGTCAAGACAATACCAGTTTAGTGTGCCTATTTCTGCATCGAGTATTTTTTGCAAGATATTCTTCGCATCTTCAATTCTGACCTTGTGTTTTTCTGAATAAATAATTGGCAGGTATTCTAACCAAAAGTGAAGATCGAAATTCAAATCTAAGAGTGTTCCATCCAAATCAAGTAGAATCTCATCTATTTGGGTCCAGTCAATAAAGTTTCTTGACCTACTTTCTACGCCAGGTTGTGCCATTTTCATTATCTTCCAAAACAACGCCTAAAGCCAAAAGCTCATCCCTTATTTGGTCCGATATTGAGAAATCTTTTGTAGCTCTTGCTTCATTCCTTTTGTTTATCTTTTGCTCAATTTCAGCATCTGAAATTGAAACTCCTTGCTTGAAATAATCTTCGGTACTGTGCTGCAAAATTCCGAGATAGTTACCCAACTTTCTCAATAGTTTTGACAAGGCGCCAGCCTGTGCTTGGTTTTTGTTGCGCTCTGTATTGATGTGTTTAGCAATCTCAAACAATACACTTAAGGCAATAGGGGTGTTAAAGTCATCATCAAGGGCAGCATTAAAACGCTTTTCATATTCAGAATGTTTGGCGATTTCATCCATTGTAACTTCACTAGTAGGCAAATCCCTTGTTGCTGTATATAGACGCTTTAGTGCTGAATCAGCACTTTTGAGATTGTCATCGCTAAAATTTAATGGCGAACGGTAATGACTGCTTATAAGAAAGTAGCGCAAAGTTTCACCACTATATTGCTTCATTACATCTCTAATTGTGAAGAAATTTTTCAGTGATTTACTCATTTTTTCGTCATTTATATTAACAAATCCAACATGCATCCATGTATTGACAAATGAACAATCATTAGCGCCTTCGGATTGCGCTATTTCATTTTCATGATGAGGAAATGCTAAATCCATGCCACCACCATGAATATCAAAATGATTACCAAGATGATGGGTTGACATTGCAGAGCATTCTATATGCCAACCTGGCCTGCCTTCTCCCCATGGTGATGACCATTCAGGCTCATTTGGTTTTGTCATTTTCCATAATACAAAGTCAAGAGGGTCTCGTTTATCGTTTTCTACGTCAACACGTGCTCCAGCCTCAAGTTCGTCAAGATTTTTGCCTGAAAGTTCTCCATAATTCTTAAAATCCCTAACCGAATAATATATGTCACCGTTTTCTGCTTGGTACGCTATTCCTTTTGCTATTAGGGACTCAATCATTTTAAGCATTTGGTCTATCGATTCAGTAGCACGAGGCTCGACATCAGGCTGGAGAATATTTAGCGCACTCTCATCTTCATGCATTGCGTCAATAAAACGGTTTGTTAATGAATAAATATCTTCTTGATTTTCAATCGCCCGGTTAATTATCTTGTCATCAATGTCAGTAATATTTCTTACATACTTGACTTCAGGAAAATTACGTTTCATATGCCTCGTTATAACATCAAACATAACCAAGACTCTCGCGTGCCCCATATGGCAATAGTCATAAACTGTCATGCCACAAACATAAACGCCAACATTATTAGGATTAATTGGCTTAAATACCTCTTTTTGATTAGTTAAGGTGTTATAAATTTTGAGCATAGCGATATTTTATACAGGTTTTTATTAAAGAATAGTAATACGGTTGATAAAGGGTTAAAGATTTACAATTACTAAGGGTTTTTGGCTTTCAGATTGATGCAAAAAATTGTATAATTCTCAGACATTAGATATCCAAATAGGAGCATATTATGAGCGTTTTAGTAACACAACAAGCACCAGACTTTACGGCTACTGCCGTGCTAGCGGATGGAGAGATTGTAGAGGATTTTCAACTATCCAAATTTAAAGGTAAAAAGATAGTGTTATTCTTTTACCCTTTAGATTTTACGTTTGTTTGTCCTTCAGAAATATTGGCCCATCATCACAGAGTAGCAGCCTTTGCCGAACGCGGCGTCCAATTAGTTGGTGTTTCGATTGACTCAAGATATACTCATAATGCATGGCGTAATACGGCTACCAACGATGGCGGTATTGGTTCAATTGATTTTCCATTAGTTTCTGACATGGACCACGCAATTATGGAAGCTTATGGCGTTGTTCACCCTGACGGTATAGCTCTAAGAGCATCTTTCTTAATCGACGAGAATTTTGATGTTCGTCATCAGGTGGTTAATGATTTGCCGTTGGGTAGAAATGTTGATGAGATGTTGCGCATGGTTGATGCGCTTGATTTCCACACAAGTCATGGTGAAGTTTGTCCAGCTGGTTGGAATAAAGGCGATGAAGGTATGAAGGACACGCCTGCTGGTGTTGCAGAGTATCTATCAAAAAATGCTGATAACCTCTAATCTGATAATTTAATATGCAAAAGGGGGAGTTTTGACTCCCCTTTTTTTATGGAATAGAAAATTGAAAAAATTTGAATGTCTTATGTGTGGTTGGATTTATGATGAAGCTCTTGGTGTTCCTGAAGAAGGTATTGCCCCAGGTACAGCCTGGGAGGATGTTCCAGAAGACTGGGCTTGTCCAGTCTGTGGTTCCAGCAAAGAAGATTTTGAGATGATAGAAATACAATAACAACAAATCTAAATTCAAATTCAGATGGGCTTATCTGTCTGCCAGAGTAAAATAATCATTTTTTATATTGAGCTCTTAATAATAGATGTCAAAGATATTAATTCTGCCAGGTGATGGCATAGGAAAAGAAATAGTTGCCCAAGCATTAAAAGTAATTAACTTGTTAAATGCGAATCATGGAATGGGCATGAATCTTGTCGAAGGGGTTATTGGTGGTAGTGCCTATGATGAGACAGGTTCGCCATTGCCTAAGGAAACTATAGTGGCTGCTAAAGAATGTGATTCTATACTTTTAGGAGCTGTTGGCGGGCCACAATGGGAATCACTCGAAAGAGAGCTTCGTCCAGAGCGAGGCTTGTTAGGGATTCGCGCAGAGTTAGATTTATTTTCTAACATAAGGCCAGCAATTCTCTATCCACAGTTAGCAAATGCCTCAACTCTAAAAAATGAAGTTGTTTCTGGTCTTGATCTAATAATTGTTAGAGAGCTGGTTGGAGGTATTTATTTTGGTCAGCCACGCGGTATTAAGACAAAAGACGGAGAGCGCTTTGGTGTAAATTCTGCTACCTATTCTGAGTCAGAAATAGCGCGTATCGGCCACTCTGCTTTTCAAATTGCACAAAAAAGAAATAAGCGTGTATGTTCTATAGATAAGGCCAACGTGCTAGAAGTATGTGAACTATGGAGAGAAGTTATGGAAGAAGTTTCTCAAAATTATCCTGATGTTGAGCTTTCACATATGTACGTTGATAATGCAGCAATGCAACTCGTGAGAGAGCCAAAACAGTTTGATGTAATGGTTACTAGTAATCTCTTTGGTGATATATTGTCTGATTGTGCTGCCATGCTGACTGGATCGATTGGAATGCTTCCATCTGCCTCTCTAA
>CAJWNF010000043.1 GCA_913044155.1 uncultured Gammaproteobacteria bacterium | reverse complement strand
AGATGACACTAATTCGCGAATTTTGTTCCTAAATATAATAAAAGTCAATCATTTTTTTATTTTATCTATCTAGCCATAACAAAATTTGGAGGTTGAATTTCAAATATACTATATCAATTCAAACTTAGCTCCGTAGTGAATGAATTTAAAAACTCAACAGGACAAAAAACTTTGGCAATTTTGGATTGATCGTGGTGGAACTTTTACAGACGTCATAGGATGCAACCCTAACGGCGAAATTGCTATACACAAGCTACTCTCAGAAAATTCAAAACATTACCCTGATGCAGCTATTCAAGGTATTCGAGATTTATTAGGGATTAGCCAACAAGAGGCTATCCCTATGTCGGAAATTCACACAATCAAAATGGGTACGACTGTTGCAACTAATGCTCTACTTGAACGCCAAGGTGAGAAAACTGTGCTTGCTATTACGAAGGGCTTTAAGGACATACTAAGAATAGGTTATCAAAACCGTCCAAGACTTTTTGATCTTGATATTCAGCTTTCAGAAATGCTTTACTCTGAAGTCATTGAAATTGATGAGCGTCTCGACTCCCAAGGCAGATGCATTTGTGCGCTCAATGTAGACAAAACGGAACTGCAACTCCTAAAGGCATTTCATAGTGGCTGCAAATCAATCGCCATCGTACTATTGCATGGATACCGTTTCAATGAACACGAAAAACTAATTGAAAAATTGGCAAAAAAAATTGGCTTCAAGCAAATATCTGTCAGCCATCGTGTGAGCCCCCTGATGAAAATTATTCCAAGAGGCGATACAACGGTTATGGATGCCTACCTTTCCCCAATTATTAGGCATTACGTTAACCAGGTTGAACACGCTCTAGGCAAAAAAGCGAAGGAAAAAGGTCGGCTAATGTTTATGCAATCCAGTGGTGGTCTGACCGATGCGCGCTTCTTTCAAGGCAAAGATGCAATCCTTTCAGGCCCCGCGGGTGGAGTTGTTGGCATGGTCAAAACATGTGAAGCGTCCTCTCTAAATCAACTTATTGGATTCGACATGGGCGGCACTTCGACCGACGTTTCGCATTATGCTGGAGATTATGAACGTACTTCCGAAACGGAAGTTGCAGGGGTGCGTTGTCGTGCACCAATGATGCTGATTCATACGGTAGCAGCTGGTGGTGGTTCGATTCTTCATTTTGATGGCGCTAGATACAGAGTAGGCCCGGACTCTGCAGGAGCAAAACCTGGACCGGCTTGCTACAGAAACGGCGGCCCTCTAACGATTACAGACTGCAATGTCATGTTGGGCAAATTAAATCCAGATTACTTCCCAAAAGTGTTTGGTCCAAATGCCGATCAACCACTTGATGCTGAAATAGTTAAGGATAAATTTAATGCACTTGCAAAAAATATTAGCCAGGCTACAGGCAACCAAGTAAATCCTAAGGAAGTTGCTGAAGGGTTTCTTTCTATTGCTATCGATAATATGAGCAATGCAATCAAAAAGATTTCAGTCCAACGAGGCTATGATGTCAGCAATTATACGATGTCTTGTTTTGGTGGCGCTGGCGCACAACACGCATGCCTGGTGGCAGATAGTTTAGGTATAGAAAATATACATCTTCATCCATTTGCAGGGGTTTTATCAGCCTTCGGAATGGGCTTGGCGGATACAAGAGTTATTAATGATTTAGCTATCGAGTCGATATTGCACATTGACCTTATAAAAACTATTGAAACAGAACTGGAATCACTAAAACTTAAGGGCACTAGACAAATGTCCGAACAGGGTATAGGAGCTTCTTCGTTAAAGTATTATTATCGTCTACAGATTCGTTACGATGGCAGTGATAGCGCTTTATCTATTAAATTTGACTCTATCGACAGGATAATTCTTGCGTTTGAGGATGCCCATCAAGCTAGATTTGGCTTTATCTCGAAAGAAAAACAGCTGATTGTAGAATCAATACAAGTTGAGACGGTCTCAAAAAGCGAGCTGAGCGTCAATAATAAGACAAGAAACAAAAACGCTGCACATAAATTATTAACCAAAAAACAAGTAGTGATGAATGGCAAGTCTCAAGAAACGGCCTTCTACAACAGAGATCAAGTTGCCACCGGAATATCCCTCCCAGGGCCAGCCGTTATTGTTGAGGATACCTCCACTATAATTGTCGAGCCTGGCTGGCAAGCCGAACTTTCCGCGAATAACGATTTAATTCTAAAAAGAGCAAAACCTTTAGCACGCCAGCACGCTATCGGCACGAGTGTGGATCCAGTAATGCTAGAAATCTTTAACAATTTATTTATGAATGTGGCAGAACAGATGGGTACAGTACTTGAAAACACAGCCGCCTCTGTAAACATAAAAGAGAGGTTAGATTTTTCCTGTGCCATATTTACCCCAAATGGCGACCTTGTAGCCAATGCACCTCATGTGCCGGTCCATCTAGGCTCCATGAGCGATTCAATCAAAACCATTATTCGTGAAAACTATAAAACAATGAAGCCTGGTGATGCTTATCTTATGAATGCGCCCTACAATGGTGGAACCCACCTGCCCGATATTACTTTGATAAAACCAGTTTTTGATATTTCAGGCGAAAAGGTAGTTTTCTATGTTGCCAGTCGAGGTCATCATGCCGATATCGGTGGCATTACACCTGGCTCTGCGCCAGCTCATTCAATCCATGTTGAAGAGGAGGGCATCCTGATTGATAATTTCAAATTGGTATCTGAGGGCAAATTCTTAGAATCTGAGATTGAGGAACTACTGAATTCTGGTCCTTATCCGTCCCGCAATTCCGATCAAAATATCGCTGACTTAAAGGCTCAGGTGGCTGCCTGCGAGAAAGGCGCACAGGAACTCAATAGAGTTATTGATCGATACAGCTTGGAAGTCGTCCATGCCTATATGCAGCACGTGCAAGACAACGCTGAAGAGTCAGTAAGAAGAGTGATTGATGTATTAAAAGACTCTGATTTCACTTATAAAATGGATGACGGCCATCAGATAAGCGTTGCCATTAAGGTTGATAAACTCAACCGCTGCGCCACGATTGATTTTACTGGTACCAGTTCACAGCACCCTGGCAACTACAACGCTCCAACTGCAATCTGCTATGCCGCAGTTCTATATGTTTTTCGCTGTCTCATTGATGACGACATTCCACTTAACAGCGGTTGCTTTAAGCCACTAAATATAATCATACCTGTTGATAGCATGATTAATCCCGTCTACCCCGCCGCAGTTGTCGCAGGCAATGTTGAAACTTCCCAATATATTGTTGATGCGCTGTTTGGTGCCCTTGGAACAATGGCTGCATCTCAGGGCACAATGAATAATTACATTTGGGGCAATAACAGGATACAAAACTACGAGACTATATGCGGTGGTTCTGGCGCTAGTGCCAAGCAAAACGGCTGCAATGCAGTGCATACTCATATGACTAATACCAGACTAACAGACCCAGAAGTTTTAGAGTGGCGCTTTCCTGTGAGACTTGAAACTTTTGAAATTAGAAAGAATTCAGGGGGCAAGGGTAAACATAAAGGTGGAGAAGGAGTTAATCGACAAATGCGCTTTCTTGAACCAATGACTGTTAATATAATTGCGGGACATCGAATAGTACCTCCTTACGGAATTGCAGGAGGCGAACCCGGAGCGGTTGGTGAAAATTATGTCGTTCACTCTGATAAAAAAGTGACGAATATAGGAACAAAAGGTCAAATTGAAGTTAATAAAAATGATGTTTTTATCTTAAAAACTCCTGGCGGTGGCGGTTATGGCAATCCCGACTAATATATCTATTTATAATGGAGCAGAGCGTTTTGGACGCTCATCATCAATACTGGAGAGGGTTGAATTATGAAAAATATCAAACAAAACCAGGCTCCTCTTGATGCACATAAACGACTACGACACAAACCAGTTATTGCCTATCCATTGGATCGCCTGCCTCAATATAATAGCGATCTCTACGAGTCTGCAAGAAAGCAATTAACTTTAATTGATGAAACCATCATACCTCCAAGAGAGGCAAAAACTTTTGTCGTTCCTGCAGGCCATTTTTTTCGAATAATATGTAGTGAAGGCCCACAAGTAGGAGATCTAAACCTTTGGAACAATGACAACATCAAGGAGCACTTTTATAGCGGTAAAACGAGGGCACTTTATGGCACCCATGTTAGTACCGGTGATTGTCTATACTCAAATTTTCCTTTTCTCAGGCCAATCGCAACTATCACTCACGACACACTAGATTGGTATGGCTGGGATGAAGATGGCGCTAGCGTACACGATGTGATTGGAACTCGTTGCGACCCCTACACCCACCTGGCGCTGAGCGGAGAAGAGTATCACTATTGTTGCCACTCAAATCTTTGTAGGGCGCTAGCTGAACAGCAAAATAAAGCAATATCTGAAATAGAGCCACTGGTACACGATGTTCTAAACGTTTTTATGTGTACTGGCTTTACCAGGCAAACACACCAATATTTTATGAAAGCAAGCCCGGTTCGTCCTCATGACTTTATTGAAATGTTTGCTGAAATTAACTTATTGGGAGCTCTATCGGCATGTCCTGGAGGAGACTGCGGCAGCTCGCACTCAAGCGACTCGGCTGCCTGCTACCCTTTGAAAATTGAAATCTATAAACCAAATAAAGACAGCTTGAATGGCTGGCGACCACCATCAATCAATCAATACTCCGGCAATCATGGTCACGAATGAAACTGAATTACATAAAACCAAATGCAACACATGACTAGTTACGATTACATTATCGTTGGTGCCGGCTCTGCTGGCTGCGTGTTGGCCAATCGTCTCAGTGCAAACCCTGAGAATAGCGTCTGCTTAATCGAGGGAGGTGGCAGTGACAAAAGCCCATGGATTAAAATTCCAGCAGGAATTTTTGGGGTTTATGGCCATAAGAAATTTGATTACGCATACCAAGGCGTACCTCAAAAGAACCTAAATAACCGTATCATCACAATCAATCGTGGCAGGTGTCTTGGCGGCTCGAGTTCAATCAATGGTATGGTCTACATGCGAGGCAACAAAAATGATTATGACAATTGGGCTAGACTGGGTTGTAAAGGCTGGTCTTATGAGGAAGTCCTGCCTGTGTTTAAAAAATTTGAAAACGACCAGACCGGTGGAGATCCGAAATATCACTCTTCAGAAGGAGAGTTGCCAGTAGTAAAGCCGCAAAATGCTAACGCTGCGGCTGAACGATTTGTTAAGGCTGGGAAGGAAATAGGCCTACCCCATAATCCGGACTTTAATGCTAGTTCACAATTGGGGCTAGGAATTTACAATGTAAACCAAAACAAGGGCACTCGAGTGAGCTCCTATACAGCCTTTGTCGAGCCCATTCTTTCGAGACCAAACCTGACAATCCTCACACACGCAACGGTTACCTCAATTGATATAGAGGGTGATTGCGCCAAAGCAGTCAATATAATAATTAATGAGACAGCTAAAAAACTAGTTTGCAGCAAAGAAATTATTCTTAGCGCTGGCACTATAGATTCACCCAGGATACTCCTCGCTTCCGGTATTGGAAATAAAAAAGACCTTGACGAGCTTGGCATAACTTGCAAACACAACCTGGTTGGGGTTGGCGA
>CAJWNF010000042.1 GCA_913044155.1 uncultured Gammaproteobacteria bacterium | reverse complement strand
TCATATCTTGACGAACCAGCTTCCATCATTTCCACAGCGCAACAGGCCAAACCAAAGGTAACAGGCCATAATGAGCCTGTTCTCGCCCAATTTATTACCTTGTCCAATGAGGTGGTAACAAATCCTTCTTTCATTAACCCTTCAATCGCCATATAAATTCCCTTCTACTC
This sequence comes from uncultured Gammaproteobacteria bacterium, assembly GCA_913044155.1. Next base: position 5,448 of record CAJWNF010000042.1, on the reverse strand, counting down.
CCATTCCAGGGCGCCCTTTTTCCATTCAAAAATAAAACCAATCACCAGTAACAAAAGGAAAATTGACATGGCTATAAAGCCAAACCAACCGAGCTTTGATTGTATTACCGCCCAAGGGATAAAAAATGCGACCTCAAGGTCAAACAGGATAAACAGAATTGCAACCAAATAGTAACGTACATTGAAGTGCATTCTTGAATCTTCAAATGCAGGGAAACCGCACTCAAATTGCGAGTTTTTCTCATCATCTGGTTTGCTTGGCCCAAGCAGATAACCTAACAAAGTTAGGCCGACTCCAAAAACAATTCCTAAGAAAATAAAAACGACGACTGGAAGATAATTTTCAAGCACCTTTTCTGACCAAATTTGACAACCGATTAATTATAACAACTTAAACACAAAGCTATTAGAAAAAAGTTCTCAAACTTAATCAAATAAGACGCTCAATTTGCCTACATTTTTCTAACTGAGTTTTAACTGATAAATTATATTTAAATGTGATTTATAATTATTTGACTTAGGTCAAAACCAAAAAAATACACACTCTTTAAAATCAACTTCCCAACTGGGTGCCACCGACAGTTATCTTATCAACCTTTAGGCTCGGCTGACCTACACCAACCGGAACGCTTTGTCCTTCTTTTCCGCAAGTACCAATACCAGGATCCAAGTTAAGGTCATCACCAACCATTGAGATTTGATGGAGAACTTCATCTCCCGAGCCAATAAGGGTAGCACCTTTGATTGGTGTAGTTATCTTTCCATCTTTGATTAGATAGGCTTCATTAGCAGAAAAAACAAACTTCCCTGAAGTAATATCAACTTGACCGCCATCGAAGTTTTTGGCGTACACTCCATCCTCAACCGAAGAAACCATGTCATCAAATTGATCTTTACCGTTCAGCATATATGTATTGGTCATCCTTGGCATCGGTATGTGGGCATAAGACTCTCGCCTAGCATTTCCCGTACTAGGCATACCCATCAATCTTCCGTTTAACTTGTCAAGCATGTATCGCTTTAATATCCCTTTCTCTATCAGCACGGTTTCTTGTGTAGGAGTTCCCTCATCATCAATGGTTAAGCTGCCACGCCGATTTTCTATCGTGCCATTATCAACGATAGTACACTTTTCGTTTGCAACTTTTTCACCAATCCTGTTGCTGAAAACCGAACTTCCCTTTCTGTTGAAATCACCCTCAAGGCCGTGACCTATTGCCTCGTGGAGCAAAACTCCTGGCCAACCAGAACCCAAAATTACAGGCATCATTCCTGCCGGCGCTTCTTTTGCATTTAGCGCTACGTGGGCAAGCCTTACAGCCTCCTTTGTATAGATTTCTGCAAAGGTGTTGTCAACAAAATATCCGTAGTCGTAACGTCCACCACCGCCACTTGAACCCTGCTCAACCCTACCTTCGTGCTCCACAATCACGCTAACACTGAGCCTTATCATGGGTCGACAATCCATCTGATAAACGCCGTCGCTTGATGCAATCATTACCTCGGTATAAGCGCCAGCCAGTGAAGCGCTTACTTGAGTCACTTTGGGATCCTTTCTGGCAATCGAGTTGATTTGACGAAGCAGATTAACTTTTTCTTTGGAAGTTAAACTATCAAGAGGGCTTTTGGAGGGATATTTAGGGGTATATTTTGCTTGCCTTATCTGACTAATTTTTTTATTTTTTTGACTGTCGCTGATCCCTTTAGCGAAATCAATTGCACTCTGAATTGCTTTTATATTGAGTTCATCTGAATAAGCAAAACCGGTTTTGTCATCCTTGACACATCGAGTCCCGATGCCGTGACTTATATTGTAGGAACCATCCTTGACAATCCCATCATCAAGTAACCATGACTCAGAAACAGAGTGCTGAAAATATAGATCGCAATATTCACCTCCAGTTTCTGACAAAGAAGATATTAGGTCAAATACCTTATTTTTTGTGATTTTATGGTCTTGCAATAACTGCTTTATCATAAAACTGTAACCCCTGGTAACCTTACAATATTTGGCTCCGTCCACGGACCCGTGATTTCATAGGTAAGTTCAATCACTTCATCAAAAAATGACCCGATAATTTCACCGCCAAAAAGCAATTTATCTGCAGCCCACACACCCAAACCTGCAAGACCTCCACCAGCAAGGTAGGTGGCCAATGGAATGGTGTCCGCAATGGATGGCGTTACGATGGCCTGTAAATTGTAAGTACGATCTATCAGGTCCGCATACCCACTCATCTTAACGCCGCTCTCCTCACTCTCAAGATCAAAATTACTAACACGAGCTTTACCATTTTCAACAATCAAATCGACATCAACTCGTTCATACACAAAGCCCTGCTTCCTTAATGCAGATCTAGGCTTTCTCAATATATCAGCGATAGTTGCCAAGTTGATATATGAAAGCAGGTTAAAGAATGTAGGATCTTCGTTGGTAACAACCCCCTCCTCTATCTCTGTAGATATGAAGCCACTGATTTTTGGAATCGTAACTTCCCATGGCTCACACTCGCAATAGAGCCTCAAATCGGTCGAAAAAGCGCCCCCGCTGACAGACTTTTCTACACCAAGTTTTACTAAGAAATCTGATAAGTTTGAGTGTGAAGCTTTTGCCCTTAAAACCGTCCTACCTTCTAACCAGTTACCGTTGAAAATCAAGTCTTTGTTGCTTATTCCTATATCTTTTAGCGTTAGATTATTTATCTCCATAACATCGCCTTTGTTTATCAGATCTGCCTCCAAATCAGGAACAGACTTGCCATTTATCTCTGCCCCCTTTGAACGTAAATGAAAGCTTGAAAAATCTTGCGGAGAGAACCGCCATAAGCCTAAATTCCCATCAATGGTTTTAACTACAAGATTATCCAATTCAACAACCGGCATGTCATCTTTTTTTCTTAATAAATTAACACCCACCTGTAGATTATTTGATTCAATTTGGGCACGCCAGTTCATTCCAGTTTGCTTGCTAATATAGGCATTAATCGATTTATCTACAAGGTCTATAGCAATTCTGAATGGTGAGTCTTTTTTGCCAATCCATTCATCAGGATTAATCGATAATTCAAACTCTTTGTTAGCTATTTGACCACGACCTTTAGTCTTGAGTATCTTGTTATGATATGAAATAGTTGAATTATATTTTTCAACATAAGTATTCAACTCAGGAATACTTAAAGTGTTATCTTTGACATAGGCATCAAAATCAACCACTACACCCTCGCTACCTTTCCTTTCAAATGGGGCTAAAATATTTACATTGCCACTCAGATTGCCGCTTAGTTCAAACTTGCCAATGAAATTCTTTAATTTGTCTGATACTGGTGATCTCTCCAAAAAGTCAGTGATTTCCTCGCTAGTTGAAGTGATGCGTGCGTGCCCCTTAATTTTCGCATTAGGCTTGTCGAAATTTTCTGCAGACAAATTAATATAATCTACATTGAGTGTGTCAATTTTGGCATTTTCTCCGACAAGTTGAAAGTAATTATTAGATAGGGTAATTTTCCCATTGAGTTCTGTAATACTTTCCCATGCGGAGTCAACAGAAAACTTGGCGTTTTCCAGGTTAGCTGAAAACTTTGTAATAGGTTCCTCACTTTTACCTCCTATGATAAACCTTGTGGTGAGCATGATATCACTTAACTTGCCTTCAATTAATGCTCGATCGAGCCAACCAGCACTTTTTGTTTTAGCTAAAGTTTTTGGAATATTTTGATGAATTTTTTCAACATCTATACTATTAATATAACTTTGAAATTCAAGATAAACCTTGTCTTGCTGGGAAAATATTCTGAGCTGAGCAGATAGAGTAAAATCCTCATTTTTTATAGTAAACGGAATGACTGCTAACCTGTTAGCCTTTGCTCTGGCAACATCAATACTTGTTTTTATGTTTACAGTGTTTCCAATTTCAGGTATTACAGCACCACTATAAACTTCTTGATTGTCCATTGAAAGAGTAATTTTTTGTTCGTCTCTTACCAACTCAATTGGTGCGAGTTGATGGATCTTTTCGCCATTAATGATAGTTTTATTAACTGAAAGCATCTCTAATGCCATTAGTCCTGACAAACTTGAACTAGAAAATACTGAATCAGCATTAAGGTTTGATATATATTTTTCTATTGAAGAATTGTTTAGAGTTAACTCGTTGATATCAATTCGACCAGGTATTTCGGTGCTTTTGTAGAGTGCGATTAAATCAGCATCCCAGCGCAAAACATCAATTGAGGCGATAGGCTCCAAACCTTTAACACCTACATCGACTCCATGCACCGCTAACACTAATTCATTATCATGGAACTCCAAAGCAAGTCTGTTAATACTTACTTCTAATCCACTCATCTGAGAGAGCCTGTCTTCTATAGGTTCCTTCATTATCTGTGGGAAACTAACAAAAAAAGCCACTACTGAGAGTAATAGTAGCGAGACTATAGCAGTCAACCAAGTACTTATCTTGAGTAAATTGAATCCTCTGAGGATATTTTTAGTGAGCATATTTATCTTGGATTCGGTGAAAACTCATTATAACCAAATGTATAATATGTCGCAATTTAATCTGATTATAAAAGGAAGATGCAATGAGCCAAAACTCTAAAGTTGGAACAAAATTAATGCTCGGTATTTGGCTAGTTGTTATACTTTTTATTGGCTTTAAAGTTTATAACAGCTCTAATGACCACCCAAACGGTGAAACTGTTGAGCTGGACAGTGCAACACTTGACAGAATCAAGCCAGTTGGAGAGGTTAGAGTTGAAGATGCGGTTGCATCAAACAATGCTATTGAAGAATCCGAACGTACAGCTGAAGAGGTATATACTAAATGTCAGGCCTGCCATGCTACTGGAATCATGGAGGCACCAAAGTTTGGCTCTTTAGAGGACTGGGCTCCAAGGATTGAACGCGGTATAGAAGAAGTACTTAAAGTTGCCATTGCGGGCAAGGGCGGAATGCCCCCTAAAGGCACTTGTATGGATTGTACCGACAATGAACTTAAATCGGCTATCCAGTACATGATGGATAGCGCGAAATAACTCCTAAAATCGATTAGGAGTTTGAGCTTTGAAATATTCCTAGACTAATATTTTTTTCAACATCGCTCCATGGCAATGTACGACCATTCATAGCTACATAAACCCCGTTCTCTAATAAATTCAATGAGCCCAGCGCACAACCTAAATTAAAGAATGCATCAGAATTACTTACTGTATAAGGGACCATAGAACCAAACAATACGACAACCTTATTCTTTAGATTTGCGCCTAAAAGTTTTGCTGTCTCGCACATTGTATCGGTCCCGTGAGTTATCAGTATTCTTTCTTCCTCACACTCAACACAACTTTTCAAGATAAGTTCGCGGTCATCATCATCCATGTCCAAACTGTCTTTGAAAAGTAATATCTCTGTTTTAATTTCTACCTCTATTCTTGCTCTTGAGAGCATCTCAGG
>CAJWNF010000041.1 GCA_913044155.1 uncultured Gammaproteobacteria bacterium | reverse complement strand
TTTGTACGGGCGACATTGTCAATGCTTTGTGAGAGAAAATTTCTTTCGTTGATATCTTTTTATTTATTGAAACAACCAGATAGAAGTGTCTTGGTAAATTCATTGGAGTTAATATGTCTCCAGTTCCTTCAGCCCAAGCACTATATCCATTGATAAATACAGGGACATCTGCTCCTAGAGTTTGTCCAATTTTGAAGATTTCATTTTCAGGTAACTTAAGATTCCATATTTTGTTAAGTGCAATCAATACAGTTGCAGCATTTGAACTACCGCCTCCAAGACCACCACCTGTTGGTATTTTTTTATTGATACCCATATCAATCCCAGCTGCCGTTCCACTGTGTCTTTTTAAGATGTTTGCACTTTGCAATAATAAGTCTTGTTCTGGAGGAATAGATTCATTACCATAAACGCGATTAATTTCGCCATCACTTCTTAAACGAAAAGTAATTTCATCGCCATAATCTAAAAGCTGGAAAATAGTTTGTAAGTTATGGTAGCCATCAGGTCTTTTTGAGGTGATATGCAAAAAAAGATTAATTTTTGCTGGCGCAAGATAAGTTACTTCAGGCATCAATAAAATGTTCTCGATAGTGTTTTAGCTCATTTATAGAATCGTAAACATCAGACAATGCCAAATGCTTCGTTTGTTTGTTTGATGTTGAAATTACTTTTGGCTTCCAACGTATGGCCAGCTCTTTTAATGTTGATACATCAATATGACGGTAATGGAAAAATTTTTCAAGATTTGGCATGTAGTTGTATAGGAATCTTCTATCTTGACAGATTGAATTTCCACACATTGGCGAGACCCCTGGACTCACATACTCTATTAAGAAATCTATAGTCTGTTTTTCAGCCTTTTTTGATGTAATTTTACTTTCTCTAACTCGCTTTACTAGGCCAGATTTAGAGTGTTGATTAGTGTTCCACTCGTCCATATTATTAAGATAATCATCACTCTGATGGATTGCTATAGAGGGTCCTTCTGCTACAACATTCAAATCCGCATCTGTAACAACAGTGGCTATTTCAATGATGACATCTTTTTCAGGAACTAATCCAGTCATTTCAAGATCAATCCAAATAAGGTTAGTTTTTTTATTCATGTCTCATTCAGCTATTGCTGGTCTTAATATAATCATCAAGTTTTTGCTGTGCGCTTCCATCTGAAAGTGCTAGTCTTGCTTTTTCAATGCCTGGCTTCAGAGAACCAGTTAGTCCGCAAACATAGATTGCAGCACCTGCATTTAGAGAGATAATATCTCTTGCTGCTCCTTCCTTCCCGGAAAAAGCATCTTTGATTATATTAAGTGAGTCTTTAGCGTCATCTGCTTTGATGTCGTTTAAATCTCCCAGGGCGAGATCCAATTCTTCTGGGTGTATTGTATAAGTTGTAACAACTCCATCCTTTAATTCTGCTACATAAGTTTTGTCAGCGACAGATAATTCGTCAAGACCATCCGCAGAGTGGACAACCATCACGTGACGAGAACCAAGACCTTTAAGTACATTAGCGATAGGTTCAATTAAGCTTTTATCGTAGACTCCCATTACCTGATTAGGGGCTTTTGCTGGATTTGTTAGCGGTCCCAAAACATTAAATATAGTTCTAACTGCTAGCTCTTTTCTAGGACCAATGGCATGCTTCATTGCACTATGGTGGGCTGGGGCAAACATAAAACCGACACCAATTTCTTCAACGCATTGGCCGATAATTCTTGGGCTTAAATCAAGGTTGACCCCAGCAGACTCTAGAACATCAGCACTACCTGATTTTGAAGAGATTGAACGATTTCCGTGTTTAGCGACTTTACCGCCTGCTGCGGCAACTACGAAGGCAGAAGCTGTTGAAATATTAAACAGTCCTAGGCCATCGCCTCCTGTCCCGCAAGTATCAACTAAATAATCGGAACTATTTATTTCTACCGGAGTTGCAAGAGCTCTCATAACTTTGGCGCTAGCAGTTATTTCTTCAATAGTTTCTCCTTTCATTGAAAGTCCAATTAGGAAGGCGCCAATCTGTGCGTCAGTTGTCTGGCCTGTCATAATGCTATTCATTACATCATGCATTTGACCTTCACTTAAATCTTGTTTGGCAATAACAGATTTTATGGCTTGTTGTATATTCATGATTTTATTAATTCATTATATGTTCTATATCTTCTATTTCTTTGACGACAGAATTTGAGAGAATTTTATAGCCATCAGCAGTGACAAGGATATCATCTTCAATCCTTACTCCAATTCCCCAGTACTTAGAGTCAATTTTATCATTCTTACGTATATAGATTCCTGGTTCAACTGTCATCACCATGCATTCTTCAAAGCATCGATAATCATCGTCAGTCTTGTATTCGCCAACATCATGCACGTCCAGACCTAACCAGTGCCCTGTGTTATGCATGTAATAATCCCTTAATCCGCTGGAGTCTTTTATGATTCCTAGCTTAGTGAGGCCCTTAGAAATAATATCGCAGGCAATTTCATGCGGCCTGTTAACCTTTTCGCCCGGTTTTATGCAGTTAATGGCAGACTTTTGTGCATTTAAGACAATCTCGTATATTTCCCTTTGCGCGTCATTAAAACTGCCATTTATCGGGAAGGTACGTGTAACGTCTGAAGCATATCCTGAGATTTCACAGCCAGCGTCAACAAGGAGTAAGTCGCCGTCATTTAGTTTTTTGTTATTTTCAATATAGTGGAGGACACAAGCATTGTTTCCTCCTGCTACGATAGGCGGATAGGCATGCCTAGAGTTTCGCCTTGTAAATTCTGAATCAAAAATGGCTGCCACCTGATATTCATACATCCCAGGCTTTACCGTTTTCATCACCATCATATGTGTTTCTGCACTATATTGTGCTGAAAGTTGCATTTTGTTTATTTCATCTTGGTCTTTTAGAAGTCGCATTTCTGATAAATATGGCTTTAACGGTTCGAAAGAGCTATTTAAGGATGAAATAATGGATTTATTAATTATGTTTGTACTTGAGTCGTCAAAGTATACAATCTTGTCTTTATTAATTAGTATTTTAATTTCGTCAAAAAAACTCTCAATGGGGTAGGCTTTATTGGCTAATAGCTCTTCAGGGGCAATTTCAATGCCAAGTCTTTCGCCGTCCCAAATTTCTTTTTTTTGATCTTTAGGCCTAAGAAAAATGGCGTAGTTGTCTTTCGAAATAACTGCAACAGCATCAGGCTCAGTAAAGCCCGTTAGATACCAAAAATTACTGTCAGGACGGAATGGATAGTTGACATCGCCATTTCTTTTTTGTTCGCTGTTAGTGCTAACAATAACTATTGCGTTGCGTTCTAATTTTCTTAATAATTCTTGTCGTCTTTTTTGATGTATCATTTTTGTTGTAATATCTAAATTTGCTCAATACAGTGCCAAAACGATACCATGAAAAACATTCGACTATATCAAAATAAAGTATTCAAAGTAGGTAGCGAGGCTGTTTTAGACAAGGAAGCTCAGCATCACCTCTTAAAGGTGTTGCGTTTTCCAATTGGAAGTATGATTACATTGTTCAATGGTGATGGTTATGACTACGTAGCAAAAATTGTCAGTGTTAAAAGAGCTTGCAAAGTGGAAGTTAATACAAAGAAAGAAAATAATTCAGAGTCAAGCTTAGATTTAACACTTGCGCAAGGCATTGCAAAGGGTGAGAAAATGGATCTCCTAATTCAAAAAGCTGTTGAGCTTGGTGTAAACAGGATAATACCTCTTCAGACAGAGCGTTGTGTTGTCAGGCTTAAAGGAGAAAAAATTGCCAAAAGAATTGAACATTGGCAAAAGATAGCTCATCATGCTTGTGCGCAATCAGGTAGGGCGGTAATCGTTGAAGTTGATACTCAAAAAACACTAAGCGAACTATTAAGTGTTAAGGCTCCTAATGGCTTTGTGTTACATCATCAGGCGACAAATAAATTATCTGATATTAAGCCAACCTCTATAGCAACCATTTTAATTGGCCCTGAAGGGGGCTTAAGTGACCAGGAAATTGAGCTAGCTAATGGAGCAGGATTCCAATCGATTTTATTGGGAAAGAGGGTTCTGAGAACTGAGACAGCCTCTCTTGTGGCGATTGCCAACATGCAACTCTTATGGGGGAGTTAATTTCCAAATATTCTATATTATTGGTGATTTACTCCTTCTCACCGAGTTCTATGCTAATTTCATGCGCTTTGTCATAAGCTGCTCTTGTAGCGGTTGCAACAATACCCTCAAAGTTTTGATCTTGGAATGATTCTATAGCGGCTTGAGTTGTTCCGTTGGGTGAAGTTACGTTTCTTCTAAGTGTTTGAGGATCTTCTTCGCTTTTGACAGCCATCATGCTAGCTCCATAACTTGTCTGAACAGATAAAGCGCTTGCTGTTTCCTTGTCCAAGCCTAATGCAATTGCTGCCTGAGTCATAGATTGCATAAGCAAGAAAAAATAGGCAGGGCCGCTTCCAGAAATTGCTGTAATAGCATCAATTAGTTTTTCTTCTTTAACCCAAAAACATTGACCAACAGTTGAAAGTATTGTTGTAACAATAGTTTTCTGTTCATCATTTACTAGTTTATTTGCAAACATTCCTGTTATACCTTGTTGCATAAGAGCGGGCGTATTAGGCATCGACCGTACAAGTGCAAATTCACCCCCTAGCCATCTGTTGATGTCGTTCGCTCTAATTCCAGCAACGATAGAAATTACAAGGTGGTTTGGTTTTATTGAATCTCTTAATCCTGTGCATACCTCATTGAGTACCTGCGGTTTAACAGCAAGTACAATGACATCACAAGCTTTTAATAGTTCTGCATTATCAATATAAACATTGATCCCAAACTCTTCGTTTCGTTTTTGTAATAATTCTTCATTGGCATCACTAGCCTTGATATTTTCAGAGGGGTAGCCACTGTTTATTAAACCCTTAATTAAGGCGTAACCCATATTGCCAGCACCAATAAATCCAATCAATGTTTTGTTTTGCATATAAAATATCTCAGCCGTTTAAATACGAAATAAAGTTTTAATTCTACATAAATTAAGAGCAAGTAATATGAAAAAATTTCAGCCCAAGTTAATCATGATTGATGTTGATGGCACGCTAGTTGATAGTGTTCCAGACCTTACATACTGTGTTGATGAGATGGCGGTAAAGCTTGGCATGGAAAAAAGAGGTGAGGACAAAGTTCGTCATTGGGTTGGTAATGGCGTGTCTAAACTGGTTGAACGAGCAATTACTGGTGAACTTGAAGGCCAACTAGACAAAGAATTATTTGACAAGGCTTATCCTATTTTTTTAAATCTTTATGCAGAAAATACTGCAAAGAGATCTTGTCTTTACGAAGGTGTAAGAGAAGGTTTAGATTATTTAAGCCTGCAGGGTTATTATTTAGGATGTGTAACAAATAAAGCGGCACAATTTACTCACCCATTACTTAAAGTGCTAGGGATTATTGATTACTTTAAAATTGTTATATCAGGCGACACCTTGGCAAAGAGAAAACCGGATCCTATGCCATTATTATATGGAGCTGAATATTTTGGGCTTAGACCTGAAGGATGTCTGATGATTGGGGACTCAGTTAGTGATGTAAAAGCTTCTAGATCTGCGGGTTTTGACATTATATGTATGTCATACGGGTACAATCATGGTAATAATATTGCTGATGAAAAACCAGACCTAGTGATAGATTCAATGACCGAGCTAGGTA
>CAJWNF010000040.1 GCA_913044155.1 uncultured Gammaproteobacteria bacterium | reverse complement strand
ATAGAGCCTACACCTAAGAATCCAAGTCTAAATGAATCCATCATATAAAAGATTGGGTTAAAGGCAGACAGTCCTCTCCAAAAACTCGGCAAAATCTCTATGCTATAAAACATCCCGCCTAAATAAGTTAGTGGCAGTAGAACGAAGTTGGGAACAATTGCAATATCGTCAAAAGTCTTGGCAAAAACAGCATTAATAAAACCGGCCAATGAAAACATAATTGAAGTTAGAAAGAATGTAGCAATCAAAATAGTAAAGCTGTACGGCCTGATTTCAACAAAAAAAGAAATGGTAAAGGTAACTGCAAGCCCGACACAAAATCCTCTTGAAACACCTCCCGATACATATCCCATTAGAATTACCCAGTTTGGAGTGGGAGAGACCAATAACTCTTCGAAGCTATTGTTATATTTAGTCATAAAGAAAGAAGAGACGGTATTGGCATAAGATTGCATTATGACTGTCATTAAAATTATTCCAGGAACAATAAAATGAAGATAGTCTATGCCCTGCATTTGACCAATCCTGTCCCCCATCAGTGCGCCAAATATAAGCAGATAGAGTGAAGTCGTAATTACAGGAGGCATGATAGTTTGAATCCAAATACGGGCAAACCTAAGAATCTCTTTAGTTACGATAGTTTGAAATGCAATCCACATAATTATTTTTTAGTTTGTAAGCGACAAAAACAGCTTTTCTAGCCTATTTTGTGCACTCCTTAAATGAGATATCTTAATATCACTAGATGCCAACTCAATGACCACATCAGATATCGTGGTTGATTCGTCCTGAAATACTTTTAATGTGTGATCATCTAATTTTTCACAATCACAGTGTTTGATAGAAATATTTTCTGGCAATTTTTCCTCGCTTTCGAGGATTAATACTTGTTTTTTTGCTTTTGATAAAAGTTTTTTCATGTCTGATTGTTCAATCAAGTCGCCTTTATCTAAAATAGCAATATTACGACACAGAGATTCAGCCTCCTCTAGATAATGAGTGGTCAAAATAATTGTCATGCCATCTTTATTTAGTTGCGTCAAATATTGCCACATAGACTGGCGTATCTCAACGTCAACGCCTGCAGTAGGTTCATCTAGAATTAAGATTTGCGGTTCATGCATTAATGCTCTTGCAAGCATTAAACGTCTTTTCATACCGCCCGATAAGGATTGAGCAACATCAAAGCGCCTATCCCACAATTCCATTTTTTTTAGGAGCAGCTCGGCTCGAGGTTTTGATTTGTCCTTACTGATACCAAAATATCCAGCTGAGGCTGTCAATATTTCAATGTTTGGTACGTGTGGATTAAAATTAAACTCCTGTGGCATCAAACCTATCATTCGCTTAACTTCGCTGATGTGTTTTTTCTGCTCGAGTCCATTAACTGTAACTTTGCCTGAGGTGGCTTTGAGGAGTCCACATACAACACCGATGGCTGTAGTTTTGCCTGCTCCATTTGAACCTAAAAGGGCAAAAAAGTCGCCCTTTTGCACTCTCAGGTCTACACCTTTAAGGGCAACTAAATTGTTTGAATAGGTTTTGGTTAAACCTTCAGTAGAAAGGGCAAGTGTCATAAATATCGATTTAGGTTTATAGATGCATTAATGTGGAATTATTTTATTTAACAAATTTACTTTATCATGTAAAAAAAATTTTAACATTTATCGCCTTTATTAGGCTAATTTTGAGATAATTACTCACTTGAAAAAATAAGTTACTTAGCGCTATTTATGGCCACTGAAAAAAAAGTCATCTTGCCTGATATTGGTGATTTTGATGCTGTCGAAGTTATTGAGATTTTAGTTTCAATTGGCGACATTGTTGAAGAGAATAACAGCCTTATCACATTAGAAAATGATAAGGCAACAATGGAAATTCCCGCCCCCTTTTCAGGCAAGGTAAAAGACATTGCAATTAAGGTCGGTGACAAGGTAAGTCAAGGTGACCTTATCCTAATATTTGAAGATTCATCGGATTTAATCAACAAAGAAGAGAAAAACTCAGTTCCAGAATCTACCAAAACTGCTGAAAAGAAATCAGTGGTAGTCGAAATTCTAGTTCCTGATTTAGGTGACTTTGATAAGGTCGAGGTTATAGAAGTGTTGGTCTCTGAAGGCGATGAAATTGTAAAAGAGCAGGGAATCATAACACTTGAAAGTGATAAAGCCTCAATGGAAATCCCATCGACCAGCAACGGCAAAATTAAACGTATTGCCATTAAGACTGGCGACAAGGTTGGTTTAGGTGATTTAATTTTAGAACTAGAGACAGCCACCTCTGAAACTAGTGATGCTAATAACCAGCAGAAAGAATCTCCAGCAGTATCAATTGACTCATCTAGTGAAGCTAAACAAGAGGAAAGCACTGAAAAGATTTCCCTGAATACCTCTGATGATTCACACGCCTCCCCGTCTATTAGAAAGTTAGCGCGTGAACTGGGCGCTAGTTTATCTAATATTAAGGGGACAGGGCCAAAAGGCAGAATCTTAGAGACCGATTTAAAGGGCTATGTTAAGCAAATTGTTGCAGGTGGCAGTTTGCCCGAAGAGGTTGAGTCAGTCCCACTCTCAAGAATAAAGAAAATTTCAGGAAAACATCTGTCGCATTGTTGGGAAACGATACCGCACGTTACTCAATTTGATGAAGTTAATATTGAACAAATGGAGAGGTTTAGGAAACACCAAAAAGAGCGTGGCATTAAACTAACTCCTTTAGTTTTTATCATGAAGGCTGTTGTACAAGTACTCAAACAACACCCAAACTTTAACTCTTCCCTAGACGAGAGCGGTGAAAACCTTCTAGTTAAAAAATATTTTAACCTAGGTGTTGCAATGGATACTCCTGAAGGTTTAGTGGTTCCAGTTATTAGAGATGTGGGGAAAAAATCATTGGTAGAGCTTGCTGATGAACTAGCTGAAATCTCAACTAGAGCTAGAGAAGGCCAGTTGGATCGAAGCGAAATGCAAGGTGCAGGTTTTACTATATCCAGCTTAGGCGGAATTGGCGGTACACATTTCACGCCCATCATAAATTCTCCTGAAGTTGCTATTTTAGGAGTTTCTCGAACGCAAATAAAACCGATATGGAATGGTGAGTCATTTGAGCCAACAGCAACACTTCCTATTGCACTTTCATATGACCATAGAGTTATCGATGGAGCTCAAGGCGCTAGGTTTATAGCAGATCTTAATCAAGTCCTCAAAAACATTATGGAGATATTGTTATGACAAAAACCCAAGTTCTAGTTATTGGATCAGGTCCAGGCGGTTACACTGCGGCATTTAGAGCTGCTGACTTGGGCAAGGATGTTACTCTGGTCGAACGCTATGATAGTTTAGGTGGAGTGTGTCTAAACGTTGGCTGTATACCTTCTAAAGCGCTTCTGCATACTGCCGAGATAATTAATGAGGCAAATTCGGCTGAACATCTTGGTGTACATTTTGAAAACCCAACTATTGATATAGAGGGTGTCCGCAAAAACAAAGAAAATATAGTTAATAAGTTGACAGGCGGCATCAAGGCGCTTGCAAATGCAAGAAAAGTTAAAATAGTTAGCGGCTATGCAAATTTCATTTCACCTCAACAGGTAAAAATAGAGTCCACAAATGAAGTAATTGAGTTTGAACACTGCATTATCGCAGCAGGTTCCAGAGTTACCAAAATACCATTATTTCCCTTTGACGATGACCGAGTTATGGACTCCACGGATGCGCTTGAGCTGAATGAAATTCCAAAAAAGCTTCTTATTGTAGGTGGCGGTATTATTGGCCTTGAAATGGCTACTGTTTATCAGGCGCTTGGAAGTGAAATTACAATTGTTGAGTTAGCTCAGCAGATTATTCCTAGTGCAGACAAAGATATAGTCATGCCACTTTTTAAACGCATAAAAAAGACATATAAAAATATATATTTAAATACCAAGGTTACAAAAATGGATGCACTCAAGAAAGTTATAAAGGTTAGCTTCGAAGGCAAAGGCGCCCCCGAAACAGATACCTTTGACAAAGTCTTAGTTTCTGTCGGTCGGTCACCTAACGGCCTTCAGCTTGAGGCAGATAAGGCTGGTGTAATGGTTGATGAACACGGCTTTATTAAAACTGACAAACAAATGAAGACAAATGTTGGTCATATTTATGCTATCGGTGACATTGTCGGTCAGCCAATGTTAGCCCATAAGGCGGTTCATGAAGCAAAGGTTGCAGCGGAAGTTATTTGTGGCCATAAATCAGGTTTCGATGTCCTTACGATACCATCTGTTGCCTATACAGATCCGGAAGTTGCATGGGCTGGAAAGACAGAAAAGGAGCTTGTTTCTGAAGGTATAAGTTTTGAAAAGGGTGTTTTCCCATGGGCTGCATCTGGAAGAAGTTTAAGTATCGGACGAAGCGAAGGCATTAGTAAGGGTTTATTTGACTCAAAATCTGGCAAAATTCTTGGTATGGGTATTTGCGGAACAAATGCCGGAGAATTGATTGCAGAGGCTACTTTAGCTATAGAGATGGGGTGCGATATGAGCGATATAGCTCTGACTGTACACGCACATCCAACGTTATCAGAAACTACCGCCTTTGCAGCAGAAATGGCAGAAGGAACGATCACTGATTTGATGCCACCTAAAAAGAAAAAATAATATGGATATGAATTTAAATAAAGCAAGAAAAAACGTTATCGAGCAGCAAATAAGGCCTTGGGGCGGTTTAAATATTGATGCAAATCAAGCGTTGAGTGAAATCCCAAGAGAAAACTTTGTGCCTATAGAATATCAAGGCTTGGTTTTTGCCGATATTGAGATCCCGATTAGTGAGAATTGTAAAATGTTTTCTCCGAAAATAGAAGGTAGAATTCTTGATAGCCTTAATATTCAAAAACATGAAGCTGTTCTTGAAATTGGAACTGGTAGTGGTTACTTTACAGCAGTTTTGGCAAAACTAGCCAAGTCAGTCACGAGTATAGAGATTAATCAAGAATTAAGTGATTCTGCTCAAAATGAAATCAACAAGCTTGACTTAGGCAATATCGAACTTAAGACGGGCGACGCTCTTAAACATGACTTTAGTAATCAACAATATGACGTAATTATTATTGGTTGCGCTATTCCAGAAATGAACAATGACTTCAACCAATTGCTTAAACCAGATGGGAGAATGTTTGCAGTGGTAGGCTCCAAAAACAAAATGAAGGCCTCGATAATTAGTAGTAACAATACAAATAAATGGCAATCTAAACCGCTTTTTGAAACCCATCTAGATTATATGTTAGGCCTTGAGCCGACTGCGCAATTTAATTTTTGAGGCTACGCCGAAACCATGCTGGATCCTTTTTTCAATTTCTTGACAAAAAGACCGGCTAGATCTTTAACTCTCCTGTTGGTTGTATTAGGAGTAATTTTTTCGCAGATTCAATATTTCTCACTTGACGCTTCTGAGGACTCTCTTTCCTTGGATGGCGACGAAAATTTAGCTCTTTACAATGAAACAATAGAAACTTTCGGTTCGCTTGATACTCTTATCATTAGTTACACAGCAAATGGTGGCGTTTTAAAACCAGATCAGTTAAAACATCTAAAGGCCCTTAGAGACCAGCTTCTTTCGATAGAAAAAATTAACACTGTTACCTCGATTCTGGATGTCTCTCTTTTTAAGTCTCCATCACTCAACCTTATAGAGCTAGTTAGCGATATTTATACTATTGATAATGGTAAAGCCGATATGTCGCTTGTCGAAAACGA
>CAJWNF010000039.1 GCA_913044155.1 uncultured Gammaproteobacteria bacterium | reverse complement strand
TTACGAAAGGTTTTGCACTTGGAGATGCGGAAGAATAGTAGGTTCCGACCATTGGTGATGTTATTGGATGGCCATAAGCAGAGGGCTCCCCTGATTCAAGAGTTGTTTGTGTGCCAGGTGAAGCAGTGGCCGGAGCTTGTGAAATAACTTGTGGAGCAGCGACTAATGGATGACTGCCAAATCGTGATATTTTTACGGCTTCTTCACCCTCTTTGATTTCAATTTCTGCCATTCCGGACTGTTCTAATAGCTCCATTAATTTTTTTACTTTGCGTATATCCATTACGTCCTCTTGTGGTGTTCGGTGTGTTTAATTGTAGCTGTTAAAGCTTGCTACATTTAAAGCTGAATTTTAACACCTATTTGAATAAATATACCGACTATTAACTACATGTTCGATACAAATAGATGATAATTTCTATAGGCCTTCCATTTTTTTCAGTAGCTTATTAAAGCCCTTTTCGCCAATAATTCTATAAGGCCTTAGTTCTTTGCCATTTTTGAAAAATAAAAGAGCCGGAGGGCCGACAACGCCGAATTTTGCTAAAAGAGTCTTGGTGAGTGCATTATAGTTAGTGACATCAACCTGCAGGGTAATTATATTTTCTAAATGTTTAATCACCTCAGGGTCGGAGAAAATAGTTTTTTCAATTTTGTTGCACGAAGTACACCAGTCGGCATAATATTTAAGGGCTATAGTTTGTTTGCTGTTAATCGTGTTGGCAATAGCGAGGTCGAGCTGTTGTTCAGATTCAATGGTTTTAAATTGAATATGCTCAATAGTTTGTTCAAAGCTTCCAAAACTTAAACTCTCTAGGTGTTCACGAATATCGCCACCGCCTTTCGCTACGAGCAACCAAAGAAGAACCCCATAGGCAAACACTATCAAGCCAATTGCTTTGATAAATAGTAGCCACAAACGCTTAGTAGCGTTGAGGTGACGAAAGGCTCCTAAAGCTATTGGCGCTATAGTTAATAATCCAGCCCAAAGAATTAGAGAGACGAGAGAGGGCAATATACGATCAAGTAGATAGAACGCAATTGCAATCAAAATAAAACCAAAACTATGCTTAATGGTTTCCATCCATGGCCCAGGTTTTGGTAGAGCATTGACGCCTAAACTGCAAACTATAAGTATTGGTATTCCCATTCCCAGTCCCATAGCAAAAAGACTGACACCCCCTTTTATCGCGCTACCTCCTGCAATAACGTAGCTCAAAGCAGTCGCAAGAAATGGCGTAACACAAGGGCCAACAATTAAAGCAGACAGGAATCCCATTGCCGCAACACCGAAAAAAACACCACTCTTCTGGCGATTGCTTATTTGGTTTATCTTATTTTGTAATTTAGCGGGCAGTTGAATGTCGTAATAACCAAACATAGAAAAAGCAAGAAAAAGAAAAATTAAACTAAATACAAACAACACCCAGGATGTTTGCATAATGGATTGCAGGTTAATACCAGCTCCAAAATAGCCTGCACTAGCACCAATCAAACCATAAGCAAGTGACATTGAAACCACAAATGTTAAAGCCATGGAGATCGCTCTTGCTTTGCTTGGGATTGGGTTTTGGCCAATGATAATGCCTGATAATATTGGTATCATTGGGTATACACAAGGCGTCCATGAAAGTGCTAATCCTGCTAAAAGGGCACCCAAAAACAGGGCCAAACCCCCTTTTTGAAATAATTCATTAATTTCCAGCTCTTCAATGCTTAATAATCCTGTTTCGTTGGTTGTGCTACTGGCCAGACTTGCAAAAGAAGTTTTAGCTTCGATTTTTTGTGGCGGGTAGCAAACGCCTCCCGTCCAACAGCCCTGATATCCAATGGTTAAGGAGACAGATTCTTTTTCGATATTTTCTAAGGAAAGTAAAATTTCAATTGATTTTTCGTAAACCTCAACTTGCCCAAAAAAATCATCATTTTTTGTCTTTGAATCAGGGTAATTTATATTAGCAATAAATGCGTCTTCTGATGCAAATGAGATTTTGTCTTTATAGAGATAATATCCATCAGTAATGAACCACCTTACGTTCAGAGTTGTTTCATTAATTGGAGCTACACTTAATTGAAACGCCTCATTAACCGGCAAAGGGTCTGAACCATAAATGATGTTGCTTTTATTTTCAGAAGAGACTGTTAGAAGAGCGTTTTGTTCAAGAGGGTCTTGTGTATCTGCTAAAGAGTAATTAGTTATTAAGAAAATACCCCAAATTAGAAGAAATAATGCAGATAAAAAACGCCTCATAAAAAGTCTCTTGGAATTAGTCGGGGTAATTATACCTCGCAGTGATGGCAGGATTAGGGCTTGCCCGAAATGACTATCTCTTGTAAAAAGCAACCATCATTTTCCCAAATTATATTTCTCCCGCCTGTTTCAGCACATCTCTAGCAATTCTAAAACATTCAACACCCTGAGGGACGCCACAATAGATTGCTATCACATGCAATATAGATTTAATCTCTTCTTTGCTAACTCCATTTCTAAGGGCTCCTTTGCAATGAATTTCCCACTCTTCCATTTTGCCGAGAGCAGCAATCATTGTTAGATTCATCATTGACCTAGTCTTCTCATCAATTGTCGCATCGCCCCAACCAAATCCCCAACACCATTCAGTCATCTGCTCTTGAAAGTCACGATTAAAGTCATCTGCAGACTCTAAGTTCTTGTTAACATAATCGCTTCCCAGTGTTGATCTGCGTTTAGAAAGGCCTAATTCAAATAATTTTTTGTCCATAAAGTTTCTCCATAGTAAGTTTAATTAGCGAATAACAAAAGGATTTTCCATAGGTTCTTTAGAAGTATTGATCCATGTTGTTTTAGTTCTTGTATATTCATGAATAGCATCCATCCCAGCTTCACGACTACCGCCACTAAGCTTAAAGCCACCAAAGGGCGATATTGGAGATATCGCACGATAAGTGTTAATCCAAACAATGCCAGAATGTATTTTTTCACTCACCCGATGCCCTCTCGCAAGGTTTTCAGTGAATATCCCTGCACCAAGCCCGAATTCTGAGTCATTTGCCATTTGAATTGCATCATCCTCAGTGTTAAATGAAATCGCACTTATTACAGGCGCAAATAGTTCAGTTTTGACCGAGTCAATGTTTTGATGTGGGCAAGTCAACAGGGTTGGTTCAAAATACCAGCCTTCATCCAAGTGTTTGGGACTTTTGCCGCCGAATATCAGCTCAGCTCCTTGTTTAACCGAGTTAGTAATTACATTGTAAGCACGCTCTACCTGGGCAGTCGTTGCGAGTGGGCCAATTTGGGTTGCTTTGTCTAAAGGATCGCCTATTACGATATCTTTGGCTCGTTCTTTTAGTTCACTTACTACCCTATTAAAGATATTTTTTTGGATAAGGACGCGTGAACCTGCAACACAGCTTTGTCCTGAGGCGCCAAAATTACCAGCAATAATGCCGTTAATTGCGCCTTCTATGTCGCAATCATCAAAAATTATTATTGGTGATTTCCCGCCAAGCTCTAGACTCACATGAGCAAAGTTTTCAGCAGTATTTTTTACTATATGCTTGGCAACCTCGCTGCCACCAGTAAATGCCACTCGTGCTACTTTAGGGTGTGAAGTGATTATACGCCCACAAGGCTCGCCAAATCCAGTGATGATGTTGACAACTCCAGAAGGAAATCCAGCTATATCAACTAATTCTGCTAATTTGAATAGTGCTGCAGGGGCTTGTTCTGAGGCTTTGACTACTACTGTATTTCCGGCTGCTAATGCTGGTGCAATTTTTGTTGCAGATAAAAAAAGTTGCGCATTCCATGGGACAATTGCGACTACTACTCCTATAGGCTCTCTAGTTGTAAAGACACGCATATTTGGCTTATCAATAGGTATAACCTCGCCTTGAATTTTGTCAGCAAGTCCCGCATAATAATAGTAATAATCAGCCACATATTTTGACTGGCTTCTAGTTTCTATTGCAAGCTTGCCGCTATCTGTTGTCTCTAGGTCTCCAATTTCATCAGCATGTTGACTAATTAAATCGCCTAGTTTATGTATTATTTTCCCTCTTTGAGTTGGCGTGAAGTTTGACCATGGGCCTTTATAGAGGGCATTATGTGCAGACTCTATAACAAAATTTGACTCTTCCTCGGTAGCAGCTGGGAATATTGCCCAAGGTTTTCCATTCGCCGGATTAATAGTTTCAAAGTGGTTTGATCCGCTTCTGAATTCGCCATTGATGTAGTGTTTATATTTTTTCATATGAATTTCTTATTTTATGTAAATGCGGGTATAACTTTATCGATAAATAGTTGTAATGATTTTTTCTTGTTAGCAAAGCTCATACTGTTATCCGCCCAAAAGCTGTATTCGTCATAGCCAAGCTCTTCGCAAAGCTTGATACGCTCAATTACAGTTTCTGGTGTTCCAATAATGCTGTTTTTGCGCATATTTTCTGGTGAGTACATCTCGATTTCCATCATTTCTTCCTCACTAAGTTTTTTTATCAAGCCTTGTTCAATTGGCCGTTCGTTTTTAAACCAGGCACCAAAATAACAATAAAAGCGGGAAATGTCTTTTGCTGCTTGGATGATTTCTGCTTCAGTTTCGCCAACAAATGTGTGGCGCAGCACCATAATCTTTGGTCTAGGCGTATCTTTGTAAGATGCGCAAGCGTTATTAAATCGCTCCATCAAAGATATTACCTCGTCATCACCTAACCAAAGTGGTGTTACTTGTACATTACAGCTATGTTCTAAGGCAAAGTCATGTGAGTTTTGATGTCTTGCAGCTATCCAGATTGGAGGGTGTGGGTCTTGGTATGGTTTGGGTGAACTAGTGGTTTTAGGGAAGGACCAGTGTTCACTTTCGCCTTCATAGTCACCTTGCCATAGTGACTTTATTGCCGGGATGATTTCACGCATTATTCCACCCGCAGAAAAAGCATCAATACCATCTGCAAGACGGTCATATTCAAATGAGTATGCACCTCGTGCAATTCCAAGCTGCAGTCGCCCACCACTGATAATATCAGTCATTGCGGCCTCTTCAGCTAGTTTAATTGGGTGCCAAAATGGCGCAACAATGGTTGCAGTTCCTAGTTTGACATTTTTTGTTCTTCTGGCTAAGTCTGCAAGGGTTATAAAAGGGTTTGGGGAAATAGTAAAGTTCATGCCGTGGTGCTCTCCAGTCCAGATAGTTTTAAAGCCACCGTTGTCCGCAATTTCGCAGAGCTCGACACATTCTTCGTAGAGGCGCTTTTGCGATTGAGCTTCGTCATATCGCTCCATATGCATAAAAAAAGAAAATTCCATATTGTGTTTCCTATAGTTAAGTGTTGGTTTTTGTGACGGCTTCTACCTTTCCATCACCTTCTTTGCCAACAAAAATACCAAAAGCATTTAACCCTCTTTCTGTAATATAACGTCTAAGCATTATTCTACTCGCTTCATCTTCAAGGTGCTCAAATGGAATTTTATTAAAGTCATAAAATTGACCTTTATCAGAGAGGACCTCTTTATCAATCTGTGCTCGGTAATATATAAGGCTCGTCTTGTTATCGCTACTTTCAAATACTGAGAATAGGTAGTGCTCACTAGCCAAGATATTCATTTTTTTAAGCTTACCAAGCAAGCTCATCTCGTCATCAAACGCCCCCAATCTTGAAGCGGTAGGGAATTGTATTGCATTGTTCGACTGACCCTCCATTAAGAATATCTTTCCCCGGCATTCAATTATTGCTCCAACAGTCACTCTAGTAGTTTCATTTTCCATTGCCAATAACATTTTTTGCTCAAGATTAAGGTTTACAT
>CAJWNF010000038.1 GCA_913044155.1 uncultured Gammaproteobacteria bacterium | reverse complement strand
AGCTGATGTCTTATTACAGTATTTGTGATATTGCCTTTATTGGCGGCAGTCTGACTAGGGATGGTGGTCAGAATATGCTTGAGGCTGCCGCGAGCTCCAAACCAGTGCTTTTTGGACCGCACATATTCAACTTTGAGCATATTTCACAATTGCTTCTTGATTGCGATGGCGCTGTCCAGGTATCCGATGCCGATCAGTTGATGCACACAATTGCTGAACTGTTGTTGGATGAAGGGAGAAGGGTTGCGATTGGCAAAAACGCAAAAAAGATAATCGAGGATAATCGTGGCGCCACCAAACAGCTCATCGAACTGTTAACTCGACAGATAAATTAGGCGCCCTCTTTCAGATAGATTTCACTGTCATTTTGCAAAAATTCTGCCGACTTCTTATCCATCTCAATCTGTATTTCTTTTATCTTGTCAATCTGTTTAGCGTCTAAACCTTTAATCTCTTGGGTGATCTTCATTGCACAAAACTTTGGTCCGCACATGGAACAGAAATGAGCGGTCTTTGCGGCTTGTTTTGGCAAAGTTTCATCGTGGAAAGATCTTGCTGTGTCTGGATCAAGTGAGAGATTAAACTGGTCCTCCCACCTAAACTCGAATCTCGCCTTAGATATAGCATTGTCGCGAATTTGAGCGCCAGGATGTCCTTTCGCAAGGTCAGCCGCATGGGCCGCAATTTTATAGGTAATAATGCCAGTTTTAACGTCATCTTTGTTGGGTAATCCTAAGTGCTCCTTAGGGGTGACATAACAAAGCATAGCGCAACCATACCAACCAATCTGAGCAGCACCTATGGCTGACGTGATATGGTCATAGCCAGGTGCTATATCGGTCGTCAAGGGGCCTAACGTGTAAAAAGGCGCCTCTCCGCACTCGCTTAGCTGTTTCTCCATGTTGTCCTTGATCATATGCATAGGGACATGGCCGGGACCCTCTATGAACGTCTGTACATCATGCTTCCAGGCAATCTTAGTTAGCTCGCCCAAGGTTTCTAGCTCGCCGTACTGGGCCTCATCATTGGCATCAGCTATAGAGCCAGGTCTGAGACCGTCGCCAAGAGAGAAAGTTACATCGTAAGACTTCATGATTTCACAAATCTCTTCGAAGTGAGTATAAAGAAAGCTTTCCTGGTGATGTGCTAAACACCATTTCGCCATAATGGAGCCGCCGCGAGATACAATTCCGGTGACACGCTTGGCGGTCAGAGGAACATATTTAAGCCTCACCCCTGCATGGATGGTAAAGTAGTCAACCCCCTGCTCTGCCTGCTCGATTAAAGTATCGCTAAATATTTCCCAGGTCAAGTCTTCTGCCACCCCGTTAACCTTTTCGAGTGCCTGATAGATTGGCACAGTTCCGATAGGTACAGGTGAATTACGGATAATCCATTCACGTGTTTCATGGATATTCTTTCCTGTCGAGAGGTCCATGATAGTGTCAGCACCCCAGCGAATTCCCCAAACCATTTTGTCGACTTCTTCGTCAATCGATGAACCAAGCGCTGAATTGCCAATATTGCCATTAATCTTAATCAGAAAATTTCTTCCTACAATCATCGGCTCGGTTTCTGGATGGTTGATGTTGCTGGGAATAATTGCCCTACCACGGGCAACCTCATCCCTTACAAATTCTGGGGTGATAGTTTGTGGAATCGAAGCACCAAAGCTCTCCCCTTTATGTTGACCAACCTGATCTTTGTATTGCTGCCAGCGACAGTTTTCACGAATCGCGATAAACTCCATCTCGGGAGTGATTATGCCTTGCTTAGCATAATGCATTTGAGTTACATTTTTTCCGCTCTTGGCGCGTCTTGGCTTGAGTATGTGTTCAAACCTAAGTCCATCCAGACTCTCGTCATTGAGGCGCTTATTGCAATAGCTAGAACTGAAGCTATCTAGTATCTCTGTATCACCACGTTCTCCGATCCATTTCCCTCTATGTTGTTCAATCCCATTTCTAAAGTTTATTGATTTTTTTGGGTCTGTATATGGACCAGAAGTATCGTAGACATGGACTGGATCATTTTTCTCGGCCAAGTCACCAATCGTATCGGTTAGTTTGATTTCTCTCATCGGCACTTTGATGTCATCGCGAGAACCTGCGACAAAAAATTTTCGTGAATTTGGTAAAGGTTCAATAAACGCCTTGTTGACAGTGGATAAGCTTGCAAGAGTGTCGGAAGTTTGTTTCATTATTGTATAATTTGATTAATATTACTTGGCAAAAAGATATGACCATTTTAACGCATAGACCTAGAAGATTGAGAAAACACTCGTCTATTCGATCGCTGGTTCGTGAAACTTCATTTACGGTGGAGGATTTGATTTATCCTTTGTTTATTATTGAGGGGAAAAAGCAAAGGAAAGAGGTTAAATCAATGCCTGGCATTGAGCGTCTTAGTATCGACCAACTGATGCTCGAGGCTAAAGAAATCGTTGACTTAAAAATTCCCGCAATTGCGCTGTTTCCAGTAATTTCAGCTGACAAGAAATCTGAAGAAGCGCAAGAGTCATATAACTCTGATGGTTTGATTCAGAGGGCTGTCCGGGAATTAAAAAGGAGTTTCCCGGACTTACTGGTAATTACCGATGTAGCGCTCGACCCATTTACCAGTCACGGTCAAGACGGCCTTATAGATAAAGATGGCTACGTCGTGAACGACGAAACGGTCGAGGTACTCATCAAACAAGCCGTCTCTCATGCTCGGGCAGGCGCAGACATTGTAGCCCCGTCTGACATGATGGATGGGAGGATAGGTGCAATCAGACAGGCGCTAGAAGAAAACGGCTTTATCCATACCAATATATTGGCATACTCTGCCAAGTATGCCTCTTCTTTTTATGGCCCTTTTAGGGATGCAGTTGGCTCGTCTGGCAGTCTTGGCAAAGCTGATAAAAAAACCTATCAAATGGATCCAGCCAATAGCAATGAAGCTCTCCACGAGGTAGAAATGGATATTGCGGAAGGGGCCGATATGGTGATGATCAAACCCGGACTTCCCTATCTCGATATTGTATCTAGTGTCAAACAAACTTTTGCTGTACCAACCTTTGCCTATCATGTGAGCGGAGAATATGCCATGCTCAAGGCCGCCAGCGCCAATGGCTGGATTGAAGAAAAGCCTGTCGTACTTGAGACGCTTAGCTGCTTTAAGAGGGCTGGTGCTGATGCGGTTCTTACTTATTATGCAAAAGAAGTTGCGCAATGGATTAGCGATAATTAAACTATCACAGGTTATGAAAAGAAAAGTTACGGTAGTCATAATTACCCTGATAATTATTTTAATTGGGGGCTATTATTATGAACAAGAAAACACAAGGTCTCAACAGAAAGCTTTCAACCCAGATATTGAAACAGCTAATTTCACAGCAGCAGCCAATGAAGGTCCAACTGCTAATGAGATAGAACTTAAGTCCCAACTTGAAGAGTTAAACGAGCAGCTCATTAACGCTCGGGCTGAGCTTAAACTTGCACAGGACAAGTTAATTTTATCAACCAGCAAGAATACAATCCTGGAGAATGATCTTCAGGACTCTCGAGATACATTGGAGACACTTCAAAAAGTACTTGAAAGAATTGCGGAATCTATGCCTAAATAGATTCTTCTGCTAAATTATAATATCGACGTCAAACAAAATAGCGCACTATCTTGTCTAACTCTTCGCGCGGTGTACGGTAGCTATTGATAATTGCAGATTTATCTTCATAGCCAATCGCCATCCCACAAATAAGCACTTTGTCTTGCGAATAACCAAGCTCCTCTCTGACAATCTCTGGATACTCACCGAGTGCAGCCTGTGGGCAGGTAGCTAGACCATTCTCAATGGCTGCCAACATAATAGATTGTAAAAACATGCCATAGTCCAAATAAGATCCCTTTCCCAATACTTTATCAATAAAAAAAAGTAGTATTGCTGGTGCGCCAAAGGCTTGATAGTTGAGAGCCCATTGGTCCAACTGCTTTTGTCTGTCATCTCTCTCAATCTCAAGTGTCGAGTACATCAATAGACCGCAAGCTTTCCTTCTCTCTTTGTACTCACCAAACCATTCGGTTGGATAATAGTTGAAGTCCATTGAGCCTTTAATGCCACTACGAAACTCTTCCTCTAACTTGTTGCACAAGTCAATCTTTCTTGTACCCGTCACTACAGCCACCTGCCAGGGCTGAGTGTTGACGCCAGAAGGCGCGGTTTTGGCCTGCTCTAGAATTGCATTGATAATCTCAATCGGCACCTCCTTGTCTAAAAATGCTCTTGTTGATTTACGCTCTGCTAGTGCCCTTTTTACATCCATTTCTATATCTCCTAATTTAATGTTGATTTGAAGCAAGCTTTTGTTGCCAATAAATAAGTCCTTGTGTGTTTAGTTCAACATCTTTTTGTAGTTTCTGCTTACAAAAATCTTGATCTTTGACGCCCATTCTTTTAAGCTGCATTAAAAAGTAACCCATCATTTCACTTTGAATGAGCGCTTTGGCATTGCTGTCAGAAGCGTATTGTTTTGCAAGGTTACTCAAAAACTTGATGCCAGTAATTAACTGGTCTGTTACTTTTGTGGTTGGCTTGATTGCGCCGAAATGAGTTAAACAGACTCGTTTAGGGTTATATTCCATCAACTTGGCTATGCTTTTTATTAACTCTTCAGGGTCGAATTGCACTGGCGTTGTCGTTGGAAAAACATACACTTCATCGCCAGTATCAAATTCTCGATAAGACAGGCCAAAGGTATCACCGGTAAACATCGATTCAGTCAACTTGTCCCAAATACAAAAGTGATGTCTAGCATGGCCCGGGGTGTCGATGAACAGTAGCTCTCTGCCATTGAAATCCAACATGAAATTATCATCAGCCTCAATAATCCGACTAGAGTCTATTGACACTATATCGCCATATAAGTGATGGAATTTTTCTGCCCCATAAACCGCCATAGCTCCAGCAATAAGTTTACTAGGGTCCACCATATGTCTAGCGCCCCTGGGATGAATAACAAGCTGGGCATTTTGACATAGCCTCATCAGTTCACCAGCGCCACCAGCATGGTCAAGATGAACATGGGTTGGAATTATGTATCTCACATTGGAAAAGCTCAGTCCATCTTCCTCAAGAGCCTGTTGAATATTGGGAACACTGTAATTGGTTCCTGTTTCAACAATAGCAATATCGTTGCCTTGTCTGATTAGATATATTGCGGCAAAGTCTTGACTGATATAGCCTGAATCAATAATACTGATTCCAGCAGCAATATTTAATACTGAATCCATTAGAAATTACTTAGATGATTAATTAAGCTCAAAATGTTGTTAGAAATACAAATGATATTGCGAAAATGTAGAAATTCTATTAAGTATTAAGAAACTAGGCATTACCACCCTTATTGTATAATAAAAGTCTTATATCATTGATTTTTTTCTCTAGATTTACATCTTTTTATGGGTATTAGAATACAACAAATTTCTTGTACAGGTCATTCTTATATAACCCCTTATAGTCAAACTTTTAGTTGGAGATGCTATGTTTGATTTTGGTTTTTGGGAAATTGCTATTATTGGCATCATCACTCTTATCGTTGTTGGCCCTGAAAAGATGCCTGCGCTGGCTCGTAAAGCTGGCCTTTATGTTGGCAAATTTAAAAAATTTGTTTCCAAAATTCAAAACGACATTAACAATGAAATAAAATCTGAAGAGCTTAAAGAGCAACTCTCTATTAAGGATGATGAATCATCATTATCTCAAACCGTGGAAGAAGCCAAGAGCAGTATAGATGAAATAAAAAAAGAAACCGCTAAGATAAGCGACCTGTCCTCGGTCAATAAAAATAGTTAATAGATAATGAGTGCAGCACGACAACAAGAAAAAATATCTATAGTTCAACATCTTATAGAACTTAGAAGTACTCTATTACGTTCGGTAATTGCGATTGTAGTTTTTTTCCTAGTACTGTTCCCGTTTGCAGACGATATATACA
>CAJWNF010000037.1 GCA_913044155.1 uncultured Gammaproteobacteria bacterium | reverse complement strand
TCTTCATTGCTTAGACTTTGCATCTCTTTTTCGAGCGCATTAATGTCAGCAACAGCTCGTGCGTACTTTTTTATTTGGCGGTCACTGTGCGAACCAACAACCTTTGACAAAACATTATTTATAATACCCATGTAGTAACTAGAAAAAATATTTAGAGAAAACGGGGGTATTTTCCCACAGATGGGCGACAAACTAACAACAAACATTACAAATTATAATCCCAAAGGAGGGCTAGGCGATTTGCTATCAAAGGCAAAAGCGCATAACCTTTTTGACGCTCAGTTACAGCCTCTCTTGGCCGATCAATTTAAAGACATTCATTTATGCCTAATTAAGGATAACGTGGCAACCTTCATTGCCTCTAACTCCTCGGCTGCCTTTCGCGCAAATAAGCAGCGCTCAAAACTATTGGGAATTGTTAAGCAAATAGACAAGCTTTCAACAATAGAAAAAGTAGTGGTTAAGCTAAATAAAAACCAGGCTTAGCGCCTAGGTCGTAATTTTTTACCTATATATAAGGCTTATTTACTTTATAATATCACGGTTTTTATCTAAATATACCCAGCACACCTCATTATGTCAGAACAAACAATAGACCTGAAAAAAAGGCGCTTTCTTACTCAGGCAACTAGCGTAGTTGGCGCTGTAGGTGCGGGCTTTGTTGCGTGGCCGTTTTTATCAACCTGGAAACCGTCAGCACGAGCTAAGGCGGCTGGCGCCCCTGTTGATGTTGATATTTCTAAACTTGAAACTGGCCAGCTGGTTAGGGTTTTATGGAGAAAAAAGCCAGTATGGATCTTTAAGCGTGACGCTGAAACTTTAAAAAGCCTTGAGTCAGAATCTTTGTTGGAGGCCTTGGCAGACCCCGAGGGGTCTGGAAACTCAAAAAACCAACAACCTAAATACGTAACGCCCAACTATCGATCTATCGAAGGAAAAGAAGAGCTGGCTGTAATTGTTGGAGTTTGCACTCATTTGGGATGCTCTCCAACTTACCGTCCAGAGCCTGGCGCCGCCGACCTTGGTGGAGATAGTTGGAAAGGTGGATTTTATTGTCCTTGTCATGGCTCAAAGTTTGACCTTGCAGGAAGAGTATATGCTGGCGTTCCGGCGCCAACCAATCTAATGATCCCGCCATATAGTTTTGTGTCTGAAACACTGATTCGTATTGGCGTAGATCCGGTTACCTCATAAAGGGAGACTATGAACAAAAAACAAAACTGGATAGATCAAAGATTTCCTTTAACCAAAACCTGGAATGAGCATCTAGCTAAATACTACGCCCCAAGAAACTTTAACTTTTGGTACTTTTTTGGCTCATTGGCGATATTGGTTTTGGTGTTGCAATTAGTAACAGGAATTTTCTTAACTATGCACTTTAAGCCAGATGCTGCGAATGCTTTTGCTTCAGTTGAATATATTATGCGTGACGTTGAATGGGGTTGGCTTATGCGCTATCTACACTCGACCGGAGCCTCTGCCTTTTTTGTTATTATCTATTTTCATATGTATCGTGGCCTCTTATACGGATCCTATAAAGCGCCAAGAGAGCTTATCTGGCTTTTAGGCATGGCGCTTTATATTGCTCTTATGGCAGAAGCATTTATGGGCTACGTTCTCCCCTGGGGCCAGATGTCTTATTGGGGGGCGCAAGTTATTATCTCGCTATTTGGTTCTGTGCCTGTTATTGGGCCAGACCTTTTGGTGTGGATACTGGGAGATTATGCTGTAGGCGACCCTGCCCTTACTCGCTTTTTCTCTTTGCACGTCGTCGCCTTGCCATTAATTCTTGTCGTTTTAGTTTTCTTACACATTGTCGCCCTTCATGCTGTGGGCTCAAATAATCCTGACGGTGTAGAAATAAAGAAAACTAAAGACAAAGACGGAATTCCAAAGGACGGAATTCCATTCCATCCATATTACACAGTTAAAGACATTATGGGTGTGTTTGTCTTTCTTATCATTTTTTGCTCTGTATTATTTTACGCCCCTGCGCTTAATGGCT
Source organism: uncultured Gammaproteobacteria bacterium (assembly GCA_913044155.1). Next base: position 3,992 of record CAJWNF010000037.1, on the reverse strand, counting down.
ATTTCCTAGAGCATGCGAACTTTATAGAGGCTAATCCACTTCAAACACCAGACCATATTGCTCCTTTGTGGTATCTAACTCCTTTTTACTCTGTATTAAGGGCCATACCGCCAATGTTTGGCTCTCAGTTCCCCGGCGTATTGGCTATGTTTGTTGCACTCCTAATATTGGCGGCACTTCCATGGCTAGACAGAAGCCCGGTTAAGTCGATTCGCTATAGAAGCTCTCCATTCAAATGGGCGCTTGGAATTTTTGTGATTAGTTTTGTTATTTTAGGCTGGCTTGGAATGGAGCCGGTAACACCTCGAAACGTCTTGTTGGCCCGCATTTGTACTTTCTTGTATTTTGCCTTTTTCATTTTAATGCCTTGGTATACCTCCATTGGAAAAACCAAAGAAGTTCCTGAAAGAGTGACGGAGTAGGCTATGAAAACATATATAAGAATAAAGCTTTTATTGGTTACTTTTTTTCTTTCGCTGAGTGTTTTAGCGTCTGGTGGCGAATTGCACCTAGACGAGGCCCATACCGATATTTCAAATACAGCCTCACTGCAAAATGGAGCCAAGCTATTTATGAACTACTGCTCTGGTTGTCATGCAATCAGCTTTATGCGATACAACCGCATCGCCAAAGATCTTAGTTTAAGCGATTCCGCCGTTGCTGAAAATCTAATGTTTGCCGGAGAAAAGGTGGGCGAGCTGATTACAACTGCAATGCCTGAAGATGCTGCCTCTAAGTGGTTTGGAGGCGTTCCACCAGACCTGTCTCTTGTTGCAAGGTCTAAAGGTACAGACTGGATTTATAGCTATCTAAGAGGCTTTTACCCAGACGACTCTAAAGTTTTTGGAGTTAATAACAAGGTGCTTGCTAATGCCTCTATGCCTGATGCTCTGTGGTCTCTAAAGGAAAACCAATCTGGAGCAGAGTTTGACCAAAGCGTTAGAGATATTACAAACTTCTTAGACTACGTAGGCGAGCCGGCTAAATTAATTCGTACAGGCCTTGGGGCCTGGGTTCTGTCATTCTTGGTGTTGCTTTTTGTTTTGTCCTACTTTTTGAAGAAGGAATATTGGAAAGACGTTAAGTACGGTATCTGGCGCTCAAGGGATTAAATTTTGATACAATTAATCATTTCTGCGGCGACTCTTTAAAAATTGAAGAGCACTGTTTTTTTTATTTTCGAGGAAAATTATGTTAACAAAACCTAACCCAGCCTCCACAACTTTGTACTCTGCTACACAAGAACTGGAATCGCACGCAGTGCGCTTCATTATGGCTCATAAGTCAATTGAACGGGATGTGTTCGAAGTTGATTTTGACGAACTGCCAGAAGAAATTCTCGACCTCAACCCTTGTCAAACCCTACCAACCCTGTTTGACAGAGGCATGGTTTTATATGACCTTGGCGTGATTATGGAGTATTTAGATGAGCGCTTTCCTTTTCCTCCTCTATTGCCGGTCGATCCAATAGAAAAGGCCGAAAAAAGGCTTTTAATTTATCGCTTCACTCGTGCGCCTGGCTGCTGGTACGAATTGGTTAACGTTATTATAAACGGCAATAAAAAAGACTCCGAGGCTGCAAGAAAAACTCTTAACGGCAACCTCATTGAGCTTATCCCGCTGTTTTCTCATAAGCTTTTTTTCAAAAGCGACTCAATGACCCTAGTTGACGCCTGTCTTGCGCCAATAATGTGGCGCCTGAATTTGCTGGGAATTACTCTTGGTGATAAAACAAAACCTATTTCCGCATACGCAAATAGGCTCTTTGGCCAAGAAGGGTTTCAAGAAAGCCTTACTTTTTGTGAAAAAGACTTCACTCAGTAAGCACGATGAACAGCGTAGTTCCTTATCTGATTCGTGCATACTGCGGCTGGATGGAGGACTCCAACTTAACTCCCTATATTCTTGTTGACTGTGAAAAGTCAGGAGTTATTGTCCCCAAAGGGCTCGCTAAAGAGGGAAAAATTATACTCAATATTAGCTCCTCTGCCGCTGGAAACCGAAACATGACAAATGACGCTATTTCATTCAAGGCCAGATTTAATGGTGTCTCAGAGAAAATCACTGTTCCTTGTAACGCTGTTCTTACTATTTATGCCCAAGAAAACGGCGAAGGCATGTTTTTTGACAGCAATAGCGAAAACTTTTCGGAGGCAAAAGAAAAGCCCAACCTAACTATCCTTGACTAGTTTTTCAAATTCTAAACAAAACTCTTTGGCTCCATCTACCGAAAAGCTTATTACTGGCGTTTTTGTATAGGCACAAATCGCATCTCTATTTGACAGGCTGTTCTTGCTAATTTGATTTAATACAACACAGAGCACGCTTAACTTGCTTTTTTCAGCCGCAGCTATGGTTAGCAAGGCCTGGCTAATTGCTCCGAGCTTGTCTTCTGTAACTATCACCAAGGGCAGCCCTAAACTAGCAGCAAGGTCTGAATTAAGCGCCTTTTTGGCAATTGGCGAGTACAGCCCGCCAGCCCCTTCAACCAAAACAAAACTTCCCTTAGTATTTTCTTGGCACGCCTTAACGAGGCCTTCTAAGGACAGCGCTTCTCCTGCATCATTGCTGGCACTCTCGGCGCTAGCCTCAAGTTCAAAGCGGTAGGGGCAAACAACACTTAAAGGCTCTTTTTGGACGCATGCTCCTGAAAGCAAGATTGCATCTTTTGGTCCTTTTGCTGTGTCGCCATATGAACAACCAGTTTCAACGGGTTTTCTTACTTTTAGGTTTTGTTTTTGGCTCAAAAAACGCACAATCTCAACCGCTACAGTTGTCTTCCCAACGCCTGTATTACTGCCTGTCACAAATACACCTTTCATAGCAGTATTTTAGCCCAAGTTAGTATTTGCAAAGCCTCCATAAAAGTATAATAGCACCCATGAAAAGCAATCTTAAAACTCGTTTTTGTAATCTCTCTTTAGACTCGCCGATTATTCTGTTGTCGGGCTGTGTTGGTTTTGGCGAAGAGTATACAAGGCTTAAAGGGTTTTCAAATTCCGATGCAGGTGCAATTTGCCTTAAGGGAACAACCCTTGAGCCACGCCATGGAAACAGGCCTCACCGGGTTGCTGAAACTCCAAGCGGCATGCTTAACGCTATAGGTCTTCAAAACCCTGGCGCTGAAAAAGTAATTGCCCAAATATTGCCATCACTAAACAAAGCCGAGACCAAGTATTTCATTAATATTTCTGGCTCTTCGGTTGAAGAGTATGGCGAGATTGCAAAACGATTTGACGGTACCGATATCGACGCTATCGAAATCAATATTTCATGTCCCAACGTTAAGGAGGGCGGGGTTGCCTTTGGGAACGATCCCGATATGTCTTTTAGGGTGGTAGATATTTGCAGAAAAAACACAAACAAACCTTTGATCACTAAGCTCTCTCCTAATCAGACGGACATCGCCTATAGCGCCAAGCGTTGCATCGAGGCAGGAAGTGACGGATTAGCCGTTATAAACACCTTAATGGGAATGGCAATTGACAGCAAAACCCGAAAGCCTGTTATTGGGAATAATAGTGGCGGACTCTCAGGCCCCTCAATAAAGCCAATCGCTTTGCTCAATGTTCACAAAGTTTATCAAGAAAGCAAAAAACACAACGTCCCAATAATTGGACAAGGCGGCATAGTCACTGCAAACGATGCGATTGAATTTATTGTCGCGGGAGCAGCCGCTGTGGGTATTGGAACTGCGCTTTTTTATGACCCCCTGGTGTGCAAAAAAATAAACGCAGGTATTAGCCAATATTTGGCTGAAGCTGGCATGAAGAGCGTGGATTCTTTAGTGGGCACACTTGAACTTAACTAGCTCCTTTATCTAAATATCAAGCATGCAATACGAAGACAACGTTAAGAAAATAGAAGAAGAAGCGCAACAGTACTGGGCAGAAAACAACTCTTTTGGTGTTGTTGAAGACAAAACAAAAGAAAAATATTACTGCCTTTCAATGTTGCCATATCCTTCAGGCAAGCTTCATATAGGGCATGTT
>CAJWNF010000036.1 GCA_913044155.1 uncultured Gammaproteobacteria bacterium | reverse complement strand
ATTTCATAGAAAGCATAATCGACTTTATTGACGATAATGTTCGCGGCTCATTTAATGGAAAAAATCCTATGGTAGCGCCATTAGCGTTAACAACCTTTATTTGGATAGTTTTAATGAATACGATGGACTTAGTGCCTGTTGATTGGCTGCCAGTATTAGCTCAGAAGATCAGCGCTGGAATATTTGGTATCGATCCTCACCATGTATTCCTAAAAGTAGTGCCGACGACGGACCCTAATATGACATTTGGCATGTCGATTGGTATCTTCCTGTTAATTCTTTACTATAGTGTAAAAGAAAAAGGATTAGGCGGCTTTATTGGCGAACTAACTCTTCATCCATTCGGTAAATGGATGTTACCCGCTAACTTATTTTTAGAAGGGGTGAACTTGCTGGCAAAGCCAGTTTCCCTTGCGTTACGATTATTTGGTAATATGTACGCAGGAGAAATGATCTTCATTCTAATTGCACTGTTGCCATTCTGGATACAGTGGAGCCTGTCTTTACCGTGGGCTATTTTTCATATCTTAATCGTATTACTACAGGCATTTATCTTTATGACCCTAGTAATCGTTTATATGGATATGGCGCACCAAAAGGAGCATTAATTTTTTTAGTAGTTTTTATATGTAGGAGTAAAAAATGATTACAGAAGTACAAGCAACGTTATTTGTAGCAGGAGCAATCCTAATGGGTCTAGGCGCATTAGGTGCGGCTGTGGGTATTGGTATTCTAGGTGCAAGATTCTTGGAGGGCGCTGCTCGCCAGCCAGAACTTATTCCAATGCTAAGAACGCAAATGTTCATCGTTATGGGACTTGTTGATGCGGTACCTATGATCGCTGTTGGTATATCAATGTATATCTTATTTGCGGTTGCTGGATAATTTGTTTTTTAACTAAATAAAGGTATTTAGCTATGAATATTAACCTTACGCTAGTCGGAGAAACAATCATGTTTGCCATGTTTGTCTGGTTTTGCATGAAATTTATCTGGCCACCACTTGTTGAGGCGATGGCAGCACGTAAGAAGAGCATTGAAGATGGCTTGCAAGCAGCTGAGCGTGGCAAAGAAGAACACGCACAAGCTCAGAAAAATGCTGGAGAGCTACTAGCAAGCACTAAAAACCAAGCAGCTGATATTATTGCTAATGCGGACAAGCAAGCAAACGTCATGATTGATAACGCTAAAGGTGCAGCCTCTGAAGAGGCAGATAAGATTAAAGCACATGCGAAGGCTGAGCTTGATCAAGAAATTGTTAAAGCACGTAATGAGCTAAAAGGCCAAGTTTCGACTTTGGTTATGCAGGGCGTTAATTCTGTCTTAGAAAAAGAAGTTGATGACAAGACGCATAAAGATATGCTTTCCAAATTGTCTAAATCACTATAGGTTAGAGCTATGGAACTATCAACAATTGCCAAGCCTTACGCACAAGCAATTTTTGAAATTGCAGAGAAGAATGGTTCACTATCCGAGTGGAGCGAAATATTAAGCACTGCTAGTTCAATTATGGCTGACGAAGCTACACAAGCCTTCATTGCTTCCCCTGGCATAAGCAAGGATAAAAAGATTGAATTGATTTGTGCGCTACTTGAAAAAGCAACCTCTAGAGAATTGAACAAACAAGAGTCAGCATTTATAAATCTTATTCTTAATAATGGACGTACAGACGCATTTGGCAGTATTTATTCTGCATTTGAGTCTGCAGTCTCCAATGCAAATCAGAGTAAGAGTTTTCAAGTTGTGAGTGCATTCGAGTTAACCGAGGCAGAAGAAAAGGCAATCGTTGACGATTTGACAAGCAAGCACAAAACAACAGTAACTATCGATACTGTCGTTGATGAGACACTAAAAGGCGGCGTGATTATTAAGGAAGGCGACAAAGTAATCGATACATCAATTAAGGCAAAAGTAGACGCGTTAAGTGTGTGCTTGTCTGTAAATTAATTATATATAGAGAGGTTAGTTATGCAATTAAACGCTTCTGAAATCAGTGATTTAATTAAAAAAGAAATAGAGGGTTTTGACTTTTCAGCAGAAGCCCGCACAGAAGGCACAGTAATCAGTGTGAGCGATGGAATCGTTCGTATTCATGGTTTGGCTGATGCACAGTTTGGTGAAATGCTAGAATTTCCCGGTAATACTTTTGGTCTGGCGCTTAATCTTGAGCAAGATTCAGTTGGTGCGGTTGTATTGGGTGGATACCTGCATATTTCTGAAGGAGATACCGTTAAGTGTACAAATCGAATTATGGAAGTACCAGTTGGCAGTGAACTTTTAGGTCGTGTCGTCAACCCGCTTGGGGTTGATATTGAAGGCAAGGGCGAAATTAAAGCTTCTGCCTCTCGTCCCCTTGAGGTTGTTGCTCCAGGTGTAATTGAAAGACAATCAGTTAGTCAACCAATCCAAACAGGCATTAAAGCGATTGACTCAATGGTGCCAATCGGTCGTGGCCAGCGTGAATTAATTATTGGTGATCGCCAAACTGGAAAAACTGCAGTTGCTGTAGATACCATCATTAACCAAAAAGGTACCGGCGTTAAATGTATTTATGTTGCCATCGGTCAGAAAGCTTCTTCAGTTGCGGCAGTTGTTCATAAGCTAGAAGAGCACGACGCACTTGAGCATACTATTATTGTTTCGGCATCTGCATCAGACTCTGCGGCGCTTCAGTACATTGCTCCGTACGCTGGTTGTGCAATGGGAGAGTATTTTCGTGATCGTGGAGAAGACGCACTTATTATTTATGACGACCTAACTAAACAAGCCTGGGCTTATCGACAAGTATCACTTCTTTTGAGGCGTCCACCAGGTCGTGAAGCGTACCCAGGAGACGTATTCTATTTGCACTCTCGTTTATTGGAAAGAGCATCACGAGTGAATGCTGATTATGTAGAAAAAATAACTAATGGTAAAGTTAAGGGGAAGACGGGCTCTTTAACCGCCCTACCAATTATTGAGACGCAAGCGGGTGACGTATCTGCTTTCGTGCCAACCAATGTAATTTCAATTACAGATGGTCAGATCTTTTTAGAAACTGACCTATTTAACGCCGGCATTCGTCCTGCGATTAATGCTGGTCTTTCGGTCTCGCGTGTTGGTGGTGCTGCACAGACTAAATCTATTAAGAAGTTAGGCGGAGGCATACGTCTAGACCTGGCGCAGTACCGTGAATTAGCAGCTTTTGCTCAGTTTGCATCAGACCTTGATGCAGAAACCAAAGCACAAATTGATCGTGGCCAACGCGTCACTGAGCTGATGAAGCAAGCGCAATACTCACCTCTGAATGTTGCCGAAACTGCAGCATCGCTTTTTGCTGCAAACTGTGGCGCTTTGGATGATGTTGAGGTTAATAAAGTGGTTGATTTTGAAGCGTCACTTTTGGCATACATGAATGCAAACCAAGCTGACTTGATGGCTAAAATCAATGAGTCTGGCGATTACGACGACGACATTGCTGCAGGACTTCAGGCTGCGATTGATGACTTTAAAGCTAACCATACTTGGTAGAAAACTATGGCAGTAGGTAAGGAAATTAGGACGCAAATCTCGAGTATTCAAAATACTCAGAAGATTACTTCAGCCATGGAAATGGTTGCTGCTTCTAAGATGAAAAAAGCACAGGACAGGATGCGGGCTTCACGTCCATATTCTGAAAAAATTCTTAAGGTTATTGGACACTTAACTCATGCCAATTCTGAGTTTAACCACCCTTATATGATGGCCTCTGATGAGCTTAAGCGTATTGGAGTTATCGTTATCTCAAGTGATAGAGGTCTTTGCGGTGGTTTAAACAACAATTTGTTTAGAAGTCTTTTGAAAGATATAGCCGTTTGGCAATCAGACAGCATTGAGATTGAGCTCTGTACGATTGGTAAAAAGGCCACCTCGTTCTTCAAAAATACTGGTTTAAACATTGCATCTGTTTTGACTGATCTTGGAGACACGCCTCACTTTGATGACCTTTTAGGTGCGATTAAAGTAATGTTAGATCGATATGATGCAGGCGAGCTTAATCAAATCATGATCGCTTACAACATGTTTGAAAATACCATGACCCAAGTTCCTACTGTTAAACAAATTGTGCCAATGGAGATCACAGAGACTGAAGGCATGGACCACTATTGGGATTATATTTACGAACCAGATGCCGAAGATGCATTAACTGCATTGTTGGTTCGCTATATCGAAGCCTTGGTTTACCAAGGCATTGTTGAAAATATGGCTTGTGAGCAATCATCTCGTATGATTGCGATGAAGAGTGCAACTGACAATGCTGGAGATATGATTAAAGAGTTAGGGTTAATTTACAATAAGGCAAGGCAAGCCGCAATAACTCAGGAGATTTCTGAGATTGTAGGTGGCGCGGCTGCTGTTTAGAGATTTATAAAAAAGGAAAAGCAAATGAGTAAAGGTAAAATTACACAAATTATTGGCGCGGTTATCGATGTTGAGTTTCCATCAGACGCAATACCAAAAGTATATAACGCCCTTCATGTAACTGAAACGAACCTTACTTTAGAGGTTCAGCAACAGCTCGGTGACAATATCGTGAGAGCTATTGCAATGGGAGGTTCTGAAGGGCTAAAGCGTGGACTAGAGGTCACTAATACTGGCAAATCTATCACTGTACCTGTTGGCGAAAAGACGCTAGGTCGCATAATGGATGTTCTTGGGAATCCAATTGATAATGCAGGTGATATTGGTCAGAAAGAAGAATGGGAAATTCATCGTGCTGCCCCTGCTTATAACGAATTAGCGCCTGCAGCAGAATTGCTTGAAACAGGTATTAAAGTAATCGACTTAATTTGTCCATTTGCAAAGGGCGGCAAGGTTGGTTTGTTCGGTGGAGCTGGTGTCGGTAAGACAGTCAACATGATGGAGCTTATTCGAAACATTGCGATTGAACACTCAGGTTACTCAGTATTTGCTGGCGTTGGTGAACGTACACGTGAGGGTAATGACTTCTATCACGAAATGAAAGATTCAAACGTACTGGATAAGGTGTCTCTAGTTTATGGTCAGATGAATGAACCACCAGGAAACAGACTCCGTGTTGGTTTGACCGGCCTGACGATGGCTGAATATTTCCGTGATGAAGGTCGTGATGTACTTCTGTTTATTGATAATATTTACCGTTATACGCTTGCCGGTACTGAGGTATCAGCACTATTAGGTCGTATGCCATCTGCGGTTGGCTACCAGCCAACACTTGCATCTGAAATGGGTGCGCTTCAGGAGCGTATTACCTCTACCAAGACAGGATCCATTACTTCAATTCAAGCGGTATACGTTCCTGCAGACGATTTAACCGATCCATCTCCTGCAACAACGTTTGCTCACTTAGATGCTACGGTGGTACTTTCGCGTCAAGTAGCTGAGCTTGGTATTTATCCTGCAGTAGATCCACTAGATTCAACTTCTCGCCAACTAGATCCATTAATCGTTGGCCAAGAGCACTATGATGTTGCTCGTGGCGTTCAAGGTGTATTACAACGTTACAAAGAATTGAAAGATATTATTGCAATTCTTGGTATGGATGAGCTATCTGAAGAAGACAAGCAAACCGTGTCACGTGCACGTAAGATTCAAAAATATTTGTCACAGCCCTTCTTTGTAGCGGAAGTATTCACTGGTTCACCTGGTAAGTATGTACCATTAAAGGATACTATTTCAAGCTTTAAGGCTATTCTTGATGGCGAGCTTGATGCTATTCCTGAGCAAGCTTTCTATATGACCGGTTCTATTGAAGAAGTAAAAGAAAAAGCAGCGGAGAATGCGTAAATGTCAGTAATTCATGTTGATGTAGTTAGTGCGACTGAGGAAATCTACTCAGGCGATGCAAACTGTGTGTTTGCGCCTGCTACTATGGGTGAGATTGGTGTCTATCCACAGCATGTGCCACTGATTAGCACACTTAAGCCTGGAGAAGTAAGAGTTGAAACAGAAAATGGGGTTGAGTCAATTTATGTCTCTGGCGGTATCGTTGAGGTTCAACCGCATACTGTGACTATCTTTTCTGATACAGCTATTCGTGCAAATGACCTAGACGAAGCTAAAGCTATTGAAGCCAAACAGCGTGCCGAAGAAGCAATGTCTAATGCACAATCAGACCAAGAAGTCT
>CAJWNF010000035.1 GCA_913044155.1 uncultured Gammaproteobacteria bacterium | reverse complement strand
ATCCGTAAACCTCTTTTAGTCTCTGAGCCTCGTTAAAAGATGTTCCATAGGCAAAAGCAATCTCTTCGGTTACATGATTGCCGCCGAGAGGGACAATGCCACTATGAATTATGCCGCCTTGATGAAAAACCGAAAAATTTGTCATACCAGCACCGATATCGATTAAACACGCGCCGTTATCGTTTTCTTCTTGAGTGATTATCGCCTTAGAGCTCGCTATAGAGTCAAGCACAAGAAATTCCATATTGAGGTCGCATTGCTTCAATGTGTACTCTATATTTCTTATACTAGAACTGGAAACGGTTATGGTATGGACATTGGACTCTAGCACGTCGGCCTCCATTTCGACTGGATTGTCAACCTTCACTGATTCATTGATTGTAAATTTCTTTTTAAAAACATGTAACCTCTCTTTATTGGTAGGCATGGTGTATGCCTGTGCAGAATCCAAAACTTTGTTGACATCCATGTTGGTAACCTTATCTTCAATAGGAACCTTTCCATAGCCCTCAAAACAACTAAGATGGCTATCTGAAAGATTTACACGTACGGTGGCTAAATCTACAGATGAACTTTTGCGAGCCTGCTGGACTGCCTTTGATATTGCGCGAGATAGTGGTTCGATTGCTTCTACTGAACCTCTTTTTACGCCAGCTGAGGGACACATTCCTTGACCGATTACACGTAGCCTGTCACCCTCTCTTTCAGCAACAAGCACGACGATTTTGTCTGTACCAATATCAATACTCGCAATAAAATCGTTTCCGGCTGCCATATAGATTAATTAATTAAGAAAGTTTGCATCAAAATTTTACCAAAGTTTTTAGCTTGCAATGGTCACTGTTTTTATTAATTATTTGCAAAATTTAACCATTCACTTAAATGGCTCAAATCTACAGTTTTGCCACTTAAAAGTCGACGAAACATTTTGGCATTCTTCTGCCCATGATATAGACCCAGAATATGTCTCGTCATTGCCCTTACTGGGACACCTAGCTTACACTGAGTTTCAATATATTTCATATACTCAATGACTATCTTTTCGCGTGACTTTGCTGCATAACTGATACCAAAAATATGGCTGTCGATTTCTGTCAAAGTGAAAGGTTGGTTGTATATCGCCCTTCCCAACATTGCACCGTCAACTCTTTTAAGATGCTTTAGCACTTCTTTAGTGCTTGTGATACCGCCATTGATAGTAATCTTGAGTCGCGGAAAATCTTTCTTTATCTGATAGACCCAAGGATAATTAAGCGGGGGTATGGCGCGATTTTGCTTTGGACTTAAGCCCTGTAGCCAGGCCTTACGAGCATGAATGATAAAGTGCTGGCAGCCCTTTTTATGAATACGATAGACGAAATCGCTTAGCTGCTCATAACTTTCCATTTCGTCAATCCCTATCCTGCTTTTAACGCTAACAGGAATATCACAAACCTCAATCATGCTTTCAACGCAAGAAGCTACCAGGTCAGGCTTTCTCATTAAACAGGCGCCAAAACTGCCCGACATAACTCTGTCTGAGGGACAGCCTACATTTATATTAACTTCGTCGTAACCCCAACGCTTTGCAATAACTGCACACTTAGCCATTTCTACGGGATTGCTTCCGCCAATCTGTAGGACTAGTGGATGCTCGACCGCGTTGTAATCTAACAAACGATTCTTGTCGCCCTTCAAGATTGCTTTTGAGGTAATCATTTCGGTGTATAGCTGAGTGCATTGACTAAGTAAACGATAGAAATAGCGACAATGCTTGTCAGTCCAATTCATCATTGGGGCAACAGAAACACTATAAGGCGCCATTAGGATTGCTTTAATAGTTGTTCTATTGAGTATTCGACACTCTGGGAGATAATGCTCAGCCTATCACCTTTGAATAGCTGGGTACTGGTGAGATTGTTTCCGTAAGTAGAGAAGCCAAAACAAACCATGCCGACCGGCTTTGTAGTGGTGCCTCCTGATGGTCCTGCAATACCTGTTATGGCAACAGCGAAATCACTGGTAGAATTTTTTATCACTCCCTTAACCATTTCAAGGGCAACATGCTCGCTAACCGCTCCATACTTTGTTATCGTGTCTTTGTTGACACCAAGTAGATCTTGCTTAGCTTTATTGCTGTATGTTACAAAGCCACGATCGAAATATACTGATGCGCCAGATAGACTTGTCAGGGTGCTTGCAAGGGTTCCGCCTGTGCACGACTCTGCCACTGAGATAGTCAATTTATTTTGGGTTAATAAATCTGCTAGAGCATCGACATTGTCTGTATTTATCATTCACCCTCCAGTGCGATATTTACTATCTCGAAGACATTGTTCGATAAATTCCTGGTGGCACGAATTGCTTCAAGCTCTTTTCTTTGCATTTCAGAGTAATTCGGCGTGTATTTTTTCCATAGATTAAATATACCCACCAGTCTTGCAGCCACCTGAGGATTGATGCTGTCAAGCTCCAAGATGAACTCGCCAAATAATCGGTAGCCATCCTGACAATGAAATTGCAGATGGTTTTGCGTAAAAGCGCCAACGAGCGACCGAACCCTGTTAGGGTTCTTGATGGAAAAGAGTCTATGGCCCATCAACTCCTTGACTCGAGATGGTGTCGTTAGTGGAGATAGGCTTTGATAGCTAAACCACATATCTATAACCTGTGCATCGTCCTTAAATTCATTATATATACGCTCAATTGCCTCATCAAGATAGGGGTTATGACTTCTTATAAGAACTTCAAAAGAGGCCATTCTGTCAGTCATACAGTTGGCACTATTAAACTGTTCATATGCCAATTCATGACTATCGCTGTTAGCTAAATATTTTAAGCAGAGATTCTTAAGGGCCCTCTCGCCAATCGACTCTGTTGAAAGATCGAATGGTTTATTAGTGCTTAATTTTTCATAGGTAAAGATTAAGGTTCCTTTGAGTCTCTTGCTAACTGCGTCGATTACATTTTCACGTTTTTGATGTAACTTGGCAACATCAATTTTAGCAGCGTTCTGATGTAGAATTCGTTCTGCAGGAATCTGTAACATTTTTGATAACAGAGCATAGTCTGCCTCCTCTTTTAGGAGACTCTCTATGACATCGAAAAGATTATTTTGATCAAACTCTTCCGGCTCTAAAATACATTGCAGCCATAAACTTTGTATATTGTCCCAGCGATTAAAAGGGTCTGTGTCATGCAGTGACAAATATATTTTATCTTTATTTGAGATGTTAGAATTAACAATTATTGGGGCTGAAAAAGCCCTAAACCATGAAGGTATAGGTCTAGTTTCGATGTTTTTGAATTCGATTGTTTTTTCTAGCTCATCCAAAAGTATGGTGCCCGAAGCAACCTCACAACCTTCAGTATCTATAAGTCCAAAGTTATTAGGCACAACATAGGGCTTGGACTGATTTTTTTGTCTAAACGTAGCTCGATAAATATTTTTCTTTGCGTCGTAGTCATCAACAACTTCGACTTCAGGGGTTCCTGCTCTGCAATACCAAGGCATGAAGGTTTCAAAATCAAATTCATTGGCATCTGCCATACTGGCAACAAAGTCATCAATCGTAACTGCATCCCCATCGTGGCGTTGAAAATATAACTGCATGCCTTTTTGAAAACCCTCTTCACCGAGAATAGTATGTATCATGCGAATAACTTCAGCTCCCTTGTCGTATACCGTTGCGGTATAGAAATTATCCATAACAATGTAGGATTCTGGCCTCACAGGATGGGCCATGGGACCAGAATCTTCGGAGAACTGTCTTGTCTTCAAGGATACAACATCTTCAATCCTTTTAATGGAACGGGAACGCATGTCAGAGGAAAACTCCTGGTCTCTGAACACGGTTAAACCCTCCTTCAGGCTTAACTGAAACCAGTCACGACAGGTTACCCGGTTGCCTGTCCAGTTGTGAAAATATTCGTGAGCAATGATCGATTCAATGTTGAGAAAGTCGCTATCAATTGTCGTGTCTTTGTTGGCCAAAATGCAGTCGGAATTAAAAATATTGAGACCTTTGTTCTCCATCGCTCCGCTGTTAAAATCATCGACCGCGACAATCATGTATATATCCAAATCATAGCAAAGACCGAACCTGTCCTCTTCCCATTTGAATGCTCTTTTCAATGACTCCATCGCAAAGGCTGTTTTGTGCATATTATGTGGCTCAACATAGAGCCTCAAGTCGACCTCTCTACCTGAACTTGTTGTGTAACTGTCATTCAGGGATTTCAATTTGCCGGCTACCAAGGCAAACAAATAACACGGCTTGGGTGCTGGGTCATGCCAGCTCGCATGCGAGCTTGACTGCTCTGTTAAGTTGCCATTACTTAGTAGGACCGGATATTTGTCTCTATCTGCATAAATATGGGTTGTAAATACGCTCAAGACATCAGGTCTGTCGAGGTAATAGGTTATCTTTCTGAATCCATGCGCCTCGCACTGGGTACAAAAGTTACCACTCGACTGATAAAGCCCGTTGAGGTCGCTATTACTTTCAGGGTGGATGCGATTTGTTATTTCCAAAACAAAATTTTCTGGCGGCTCGATCAGCGATAAACCGTCATCCTTTAGTTGATAGTCTGGCTCAGTGCCATTTAGTTTTATCGACAATAATTCCATCGACTCGCCGTTCAAAAATAGCTCACTCACATGAACGTCGTAAATGGGGTTTTTATAAAACGAGATTGTTGAAGAAACGATTGTTTCGTCGTCCTTGAGCTCAAAACTAAGTTCTGTTGTTTCGATTAGAAATGAACTTGGAGTGTAATCTTTGCGGTAAACCGGTTGTGGGGCTAGAGTAGTAATAGAAGCGCTCCTAATAAAATTCTATATATGACAAAAGGTAGAAAACCAATTCGGTCAACCAAGCGGATGAAGAAAACTACGGTTGCATAGGCGGTGATTGCTGAAACAATAAATCCAAGTGTCAACATCAACCAATCGACTTCAGCTGATTCATTTACAAGATCAAACATCTTTGCTAGCGTTGCTAGAGTAATAACCGGTATCGCCAACAGGAAGGAAAACTTAATCGACATTTGACGTGAGAGTCCGACTAACAGGGCGGCGGTAATTGTTATGCCTGAACGTGATGTTCCAGGTATAAGCGCGAGAGCTTGAAAGCACCCAACTATCAGAACATCTGAAGCTCGAATCACATCACGCACCCTATCCATTCGACTATGCAACCAGTCTGAAAAACCCAACAACAAGCCAAAAAAAATTGTTGCAAAAGCTATCACTTCAACCGACCTTAAGTTAATCGAGATATCATTCTTAAAAATAATTCCAGCTAAACCTACCGGTATTGTGCCCAACAATACAGCCCAAGCGAGGCCAGCATCGCCCTCCAATCTTCTTGTTTGTAGAGAGTTAAAAAAACTCTTCGACATCGACAACAAGGAACAGCGGTAATAATAAACGATTGCGCACAGTGTTCCGAAATGCAGAACCACATCATAGGCTAGACCCTGGTCTTTCATCCCTGAAAGCTTTGGAATAAGCACCAAATGTGCTGAGGATGATATCGGTAAAAATTCAGTTAAGCCTTGTATCAGACCTAAAATAATTGTTTGAAATATATCCATACTCTATCCTAAAGCTTACCTGCAAGGTCCTGCTCTCTGAAACCATCTAATTTTACTGTGTGTTTTTTTGACAGTGCCAATACTTTGAAACTTTCACCCATCGCGCTTGGAAGAACCAACTGCTTGATTTGCTGGGCAAGCTGGATACGTTTTGCGTTATCCTTCTCTTCTAAAAGATAATCTTCTATGCCAAGCGATAGCAAAAACATCGCCTGATTGCAGTAGCCCAAAACTTCAAATCCAGAATCGCAGGCTTGATCAGCGATATCTGAAAAGTTTACCGAAGTCGTGATGTCTTGCTTGCCGACATTTTCAAAAGGATTGTCACTGGCTTTATGTTTGTAATAGCAACGAAGGGTTCCTTCGCTGCGCTGAGGATGAAAATATTCAGTTCGGTCCATCCCGTAATCTATCAGCAACACCACACCGTCGTACATAGTGTCATACAAAGACTTAATCCAGGCTAACGCCTGCAAGTTAATTTCGGTTTTGTAACCTTCAATGAAATTGTCAGTTGGCATTTTCATCAATCCCGAATAAGGCTCGTCAAACAAACTCCATTGGAACTGCTCGTCTATATAACCGACCCCCAGCTCAAAAAAACTTCCGTCACTAAACATTAATCTCTTTGCAGGCATAGCATCGAGAACCTCGTTTGCAATAA